>JAGQQS010001140.1 GCA_020426105.1 Planctomycetaceae bacterium | reverse complement strand
CTGCGATTGATTCGTGCTAGAATCGGGGGGCGTTGTTTTCGGCACAGGAGCGGCTGAGGAGGATGGACTCAGCAGAATCTACTTTCAAAGGAACGGCCATGCACAAATATGCTCGATCTTGCTTTTCGCTTCAGTTTGCGTTCATCAGCCTGGTGCTGACCGGTGGCGAAGCCACCGTGTCAGGTCAGACAACGGTGACTCTGGAGAGCTCCAAAACCGCTGCCGTGATTTCGGCAGTCACGGAGAGCTTGCCGACCCGAACGGCTATTGATGACTATGTGCAAAAACCGGATCCAGTGTACCGGTGGAAAATCGTAAAGTCAGAAACTGTGGGCGATCTGCAGCTCGTTGTGATTGATATGGTCTCGCAATCATGGAGGACACCGGAAGAAGTCAACAGGACGGAATGGCAGCACTGGATCACGTGCGCCGTACCGAAGAACCTGCGTTCAGAAACCGGATTTCTGATGATCGGTGGCGGGGCCAACGGAGGCAGTCCTCCTGATGGCCCCAGTGACGTCACACAACAAATTGCTCGCGCGACGGGCTCTGTAGTCTGCGAGTTGAAGATGGTTCCCAATCAACCGCTGATTTTCCACAATGATGGAGTCCCCCGAACTGAGGACGATTTAATCGGCTATACCTGGGACCAGTACATTAAAACGGGTGACTCGACCTGGCTGGCACGCAACGCCATGATAAAAAGCGCGGTGCGAGCGATGGACAGCATCACCGCGATGATGGCTTCCGAGACCGGCGGTGGACGAACGGTCAACAAATTTGTGGTGGCCGGTGGCTCAAAACGAGGCTGGACGACGTGGCTGACGGGAGCCATGGATCCACGCGTCGTGGCCATCGTTCCGATTGTGATTGATGTGCTGAACGTCGATCTGTCGATGCGACACCATTTTGCCGCCTACGGTTTCTGGGCTCCCTCAATGGGAAATTATGTTCAGCATCGCATCATGGAGCGGCTGGATAATCCGCGTCTCAAGGACGCCTACAAACTGGTCGATCCGTATTATTATCGCCATCGACTGACCATGCCCAAATTTATCGTCTGCGGTTCGGGCGACCAGTTTTTTCTGCCGGATTCATCACAGTTCTATTTCGACGATCTGCTGGGCCCGAAGTATCTGCGTTACGTTCCGAACGCCGATCACGGTCTGAAGGGAACCGACGCGATGGAAAGTATCACCGCGTTTTACGGTTTGGTGCTGGCTGATCGGGAACCTCCGCGTTTCTCCTGGACGCATGAGAAAGACGGATCGATTCGCGTGATCACCGAAGATAAGCCGCAGGAAGTACGGCTGTGGCAGGCGACGAATCCGGATGCACGTGATTTCAGGCTTGAGACGCTGGGCCCGAAATATGTCAGCAGCCTGGTGGAGTCCGCGGATGGAAAGAAGTGGACTGCTAAGGCTGACACACCATCGAAAGGCTGGACGGCATCGTTTATGGAGCTTACCTGGGATGTCGGCATGCCCGTGCCGCTGAAAATGACAACATCAGTCCGAGTTGATCCGGACGTGTTGCCATACAAAGATAAGCCTCTTGATAAACCATTTTCGTTGACAGTCGTGGCCACAGCTCCATCCGCCGAGGCGGCCAAACAGTCGGTTACTGAAGTCGAGCAACTTGTCGCATCCGGCACGTTTCCCGTCAACAAATTCAAGACCCTGACGCGTGAAAACAAATGCTATTTCCATTGGAGTCCTGATCATGATGGTTCTCGCTCGGAAGCGGCCGCGCTGACAAAGAAACTCGAGCAATTGGGGCTGACAGGCATCTCGTATCAATTAGAGTCTGGACCTGAGATCACACCGTGATT
>JAGQQS010001139.1 GCA_020426105.1 Planctomycetaceae bacterium | reverse complement strand
GCGGCCCGTCACCACGGCCCGCTCCGTCATGTTGCGGCGGTCCGTCACCGCGGCCGGGATGCGGCGGCCGCATTTCATCATCGGTGAGCTTGCCATCACTGTTTTTATCAAGTTTTAGCAGTGAAGCGGTTGCAGCCTGCAGTTCTTCTGCGGAAATTTCACGATCACCATTTGTGTCCAGCGCTGCAACCAGTGGGTTCGGCATGGGCGGACGTCCGGGACCCCGCGGGCCGCGTTCGCCGTGTCTCTCTTCCGGGGGCCCGGCGGGACGATCTTCGCCGGGAGGACGATCTTCCCGCGGCGGCTGAGCGAGTACAGTTACGGTAGCGGACACACCGAGAAGTGCCAGACCGGCACCGGCCAGCAGATACTTTTTCATAACGTTTGCCTTTCTTAAGGAACACGGAGTTGAAAACTAAGTAACAAATTTCTGCACCGATTCAGATGTCGTCGAGTTGCCGGCGAGGGGCAGATGCACGAAAAACACAGATCCTGCGCCAACATGTGATTCACACGAGATGTTGCCACCAAAGGATTCGACCAGACTTCTGCAGATCGACAACCCCAGGCCACATCCCCCACGGGAACGCGAACGAGCTGTATCAACCCGGTAAAAGCGTTCGAACAAATGTGGCAGATGCTGCGCTGCAATCCCGCAGCCGGTGTCACGCACGGACAATACCGCTGTAGCATCGACGATCTGAATCTCCACTTTGACGCTGCCACCTGGTGACGTATGCTGAATCGCATTGTCGATCAGATTCACGGGCACCTGAATCAGAAATTGAGTATTCGCATGAACCCCGATAACGCCGTCTGGTGCCGCGAATTCCAGATCGATTCCCGAAGATACTGCCTGATCCTGGCATTGAACGATGGCCTCTTCGACCACGCATCTTAAATCAACTACTTCGAGTCGCTGCTTTGTCTGACCAGCATCAGTGCGCGCCAGCATTAACAATCCATCAATAAGTGTTCGCATGCGTTCAGAAGATCGATGGCAGGTCGCAAGAGTCTGCTGATACGACTCCGCTGAACGGGGATGCGAGAGCGCCAGCTCAATCTGCGACTGGATCACCGCCAGTGGTGTTCGTAATTCGTGTGATGCGTCAGCGGTGAACTGCGTCAATCTGCTGAACGACGATTCAAGGCGCTCAAATGTGCTGTTCAGAACTGAGGCCAGCTGTACGAGCTCCTGGTCAAGCCGGCTGGCATCTATTCGTCGATCCAGATTCGCCGCGGAAACCTGAGCGGCCGTTACAGAAATCAATTCAATCGGCTGCACCATGCGGCCCGAAATCCACCTTCCTCCTGCGATGCCGATAAAAAGCGTTCCGGAAGCAATCCCGGCTATTTGAAAACCGAATCCATGCAACCTCGCGAGATCGTGTCCCAAAGGACGGCGGACAAGAATTGTGGTTTCAAATGGACCCATCATCGCCGCATCGATGTATCCCCGGCCGGGCATCACCCGCGGTTCGCGGCCGACAACGGGTCGCAAATCCACTCCCGAATACCGCTCATCAGCAAAACCTTCACTCCTTGAAAGTACTGAGCCATCATGTCGCCAAACGATGAATTCCATGCGATCAAATGGCTGACCGGGACGCGCTTCAGGGCGTGGTTCTCTATGAGGTGGTTCCCCATGAGGTGGTGCAGGATGCGGCTGCCTGAGGATGGTGGAACGGCCAATCCCCGGTGCATCGCGCGGGCCGGTGCCCGGGTTTCTTTCGGGCCTTCGTTCGCCCGGAGGCCGAAACTGAAACTCAGGCGGCAACGCTCCCAATGTGAAATCCGGTGGAAATGGCTGCCCACCCCGCGCTCCTGATACCGCGTCTGGTCCGGCCGCGTGGATCGGCCGCGCGCTACGGAGACTGACATCCAGATACTGCGCTGTAGAGACCACCTGTTGCGAAGCACGTTCATGCATGTCTCGGTCGGCACGCCAGTAGACAAGGCAACCAAATACAATGATGGACAGCGCATACACGGCTCCATACCACCATTGCAGTCTGCTCCGGATCGATCTAATCATGGAGGATATATCCCTGCCCGCGGCGCGTGGTGATAAAATCCTTGCCAAGCTTTCTGCGCAGGTGCGACACGTGCACGTCCACCAGATTTGAGAGACTGTCGTCTGTTTCATCGAACAGATGTTCATAGATCCGCGTCCGCGTCACGACCTGTCCGCGATGCAGAGCCAGAAGTTCCAGCAGCGAAAATTCGCGAGGTGTCAGCAGCAACAGAGTTTGTCCTCGAGTCACAGTTTTCGCTGTTGTATCGACGATTAATTCACCAATCTGAATCTGTGATGATGCGATCCCATTGGAACGGCGGATGAGAGATCGCAGTCTGGCTTTCAGTTCTTTCAGATGAAAAGGCTTGGCAAGATAGTCATCGGCACCACTGTCCAGCCCCTTCACGCGATCGTCGACACCGTCACGCGCGGTGAGGATTAACACTGGAGTCGCGCGTGTCTCCCGCAGTTTTTCCAGAACCTGCCACCCGGTAAGTTTTGGCAGCAACAAATCCAGAACGATCACGTCGTATTCCCAACTCGTGGCCTTGTACAGCCCTTCCTGCCCGTCGGAAGCTTCATCGACAGCGTATCCATCTTCCCGCAACGCCTGGGAGATGGTCCGCAGCAGATCAGGTTCGTCTTCTACGATCAGGACACGCATCAGGTGTGTTCTCCCAAAGTTTATCGGCCGCCCGGTACCGCACCGAATCACATCGCTTGTTTTAAGGTCGGCGTGAGCGGATGTTACGCCGGTCTACCTGAAGGGAACGTGAAGACACTCGGATTTTTCTGGAAATAAGTCCGTACATGGCCCGCCGCTGCGCAGTGGGCAGGCAATGGGAACGCATGGCCCATGGGGCGGAAACAGCCCGCCCTGGGATTTATAGATCCGGGCCAAAGCCACCCATGTTTTCGTTTCCGGGCCAAAGGCCCATCCGTT
>JAGQQS010001138.1:4832-5929 GCA_020426105.1 Planctomycetaceae bacterium | reverse complement strand
ATCAGTGATCAGTTGCCGGATGTCGAATTCATTCTCGTGGCATCAATGGTGGGAAACCCGGACTGGACGCGACTGCAGCGGCCTCTGTTTGATGAGTATCGCGACGCTCTGCTCAAGCTGACCCGGCCTGGCGTCGCCGTGGCAGATCTGACTTCAGTCTGGTCGCAATTTCATCTCCTTAAAAAGGACTGGGATCAGACAGGAAATGGAGTCAATCATCCGAATGACTTTGGCCATCGCGTTTATGCGCAGGTGCTTTCGACGCTGTTAATTCCGGATGGGCGGCCGTCTGCTCAACCCGATGCGGCGAAGACATTTCCATCGGGGCCGTTGCGACTCACAGAACAGCGTATCCTCGGGAACTATTCCTATTCATACGCCTGCGTGGCCGCAGATCTGGACGGAGATGGTGATCTGGATCTGACCAGCGCCGATGCAGAACCACACTGTAATCTGTACCTGCTCAGAAATGAGGGCCATGGAAAATTTTTGCCTTCCTTTGTGCAGAAGTATGCCATGGAAGAAAACCAACCCGTGCGCCTTGAACGACATGCAATCGGCGACATCAATGGCGATGGTCTCCCGGATGTTGTGATCGTCGATAACTCCAAATGGGACATTCGGTGGTTCGAGAATCCGGGTGCGAAATCGCTGGAGCAGCCGTGGAAACTCCGACGAATTTGTGCGGCCGGAGAGGTACCCGGATCATATGATGTTGCTTTGGCAGATTTCGACGGGGATGGCGATCTGGATGTGGCCGCTTCCAGCTGGCGATTCGGGAATCGATTTGACTGGTTCGAGAATCCTGGTGAACCCCAACACGCGGATACCTGGATCCGGCATGAGATTGAATCCATGGTGGGTGAAACTCGCACCATTGCGGTCGCAGACTTCAATCGTGACGGTTACCCTGATCTCCTCGGAACATCCCGTACCGGGAATCAGATTATGTGGTATGCAAATTCCGGGAGACCCAGGTCCGCAGGCTGGTTGAAAACGGTGATTGATGCCGATACAGTCGCCCCGGCGCACGGCCATCCCACAGATCTTGATGGCGATGGTGATGTCGATATCGTCATGGCGTTCGGGATCGCAGC
>JAGQQS010001138.1:0-4739 GCA_020426105.1 Planctomycetaceae bacterium | reverse complement strand
TTTCCCCCAGGGATTTGAAGCGGTTGCGGCAGATCTGGATGGTGACGGCGATCAGGATGTCGTCGCGACCGGATGGAGTCCTCAGGGACGCATCGCATGGTTTGAAAACACCGGCGACCCGACAAAACCGTGGCAACACCACAGAATCAAAGATAACTGGCCAAATGCGGTGACGGTCATTGTGGCCGATCTGGATCTCGACGGACGCCCGGACATCGTGGCGTGTGCGGAGCGAGGAGCCAACGAACTCCGCTGGTGGAAGAACGAAGGGACGCAATGATGGCCGGGCGGTCTCAAGATGTCATTTTACGTGGGATGCAACGAATTTGCCTGATCCTGATCTTCATGGCAAATGCCGGACGCCTTGCCGCCGACGATCCAACTGCGGATGACGCATTCTTCGAGACGCATATCCGGCCGCTTTTCGTTGAGCATTGCCTGGAGTGTCACGGCGAAAAGAAGCGCGAAGGCGGACTCCAGCTTGTTTCACACGAAACGTTCGTCAGGGGTGGTGATTCCGGGACACTGATCGTGCCAGGCAAACCGGAAGACAGCCTGTTGATTCGCGCAATCCGATATCTCGACGAACCCAAAATGCCGCCGAAGCAGAAACTGCCTGAGGTCGAAATTGCTCTGCTGACGCAGTGGGTAGAGCGGGGCGCCCCCTGGCCCGCCACATCGCCATCGACCGGCGTTGCCGCTGCTGAATTCCATGTGACTCCCGAACAGCAAACATGGTGGGCATTTCAGCCGATTCAAATCTCAGGTCCGCCGGCTGTAGAGAATAGTCAGTGGCCACGCAATGAAATCGACCGATTCGTGCTGGCCGAACTGGAGGCGCGCGACTTGTCGCCGTCACCGCCCGCTGAAAAATGGACGTGGCTCCGCCGCACATCGTACGATTTGATCGGCCTGCCGCCGACACCGGAGGAACTCGATGCATTCATGGCGGATGATTCAGACGCGGCTCATGAACGAGTTGTGGATCGTCTGCTGGATTCGCCCGCGTACGGGCAGCGCTGGGCACGGCATTGGCTCGACGTTGTCCGATATGCCGACTACCACGACGGAGATCCTAAGGCTCGCAATCCTGTTTGTGAACCGCTGGAGGCCTGGCGTTATCGCGACTGGGTTGTGGATTCGTTTAATCGCGACCTGCCGTTTGATCAGTTCATCACGCATCAAATCGCGGGTGATCTGCTGCCGTCTCCCGATGGTAGTGAACCATACGCCGATGGACTGGTGGCAACAACATTTCTGGTTAACGGGGCGTGGGATCGCGGCGACGCTGACAAAGAGAAAATGGTCAGCGACATGGTTGATGATCAGATTGATACGGTCGGAAAGGCATTTCTGGGCCTGACGCTGGGATGCTCGCGGTGTCATGACCACAAGTTTGACCCTGTGACGCAATCTGACTACTACGCGCTGGCGGGCATCTTCTACAGCACGCGCATGCTAAAAGAACTGGGGACGAAAGGTGGCGAGATGACACTTCAACGTCGCCCACTCGTGCCTCAGGAAATCGTTGACCAGTACGAAACAGCCGTAAAAAAAATTGCTGAGTTAAATACGGATCTTGCCGCACTGGATAAGCAGTCTCCGGCACCGCCATCGGATGATCCAGGGCGTCTTGCACTGATTAAGAAACGCGATCAATTACAAAAGGATCTTCCGCCTGAACCGCCGATCGCGCTGGCCGTCAGTGAAGGCGGCGTACCGGGCGGACTGTTTCCGGGGATTCAAGATGTGCCGATCCATATCCGCGGCAGCTACACGCGAATGGGAACGGTTGTGCGACGTCGAATGCCAGCGTTTTTCGCCGGTGACAATCAACCGTGGATCAAGCATGGGAGCGGGCGACGCGAACTGGCTGCATGGATCGCGACAAACAACAACCCTCTTACCGCGCGTGTCATTGTCAATCGTGTGTGGCAGTCGCACTTCGGTGCGGGAATCGTGAGCACGCCAAACAATTTCGGGTTACTCTCTGAACCGCCGACGCATCCAGCACTGCTGGACTGGCTTGCAGATCGATTCATGGAAGACGGCTGGTCGCTGAAGAAACTACATCGTCGGATCATGCTTTCCGCGACCTGGCGGCAGGCCGGCGGTATGTCCGCCGCAGGTTCTGACGACCCTGAAAATCGTTGGCTGGGGCGATTCGCCCCGCGTCGATTGGAAGCAGAAGCAATTCGCGACGCGATCCTGTCTGTCAACGGCAGCCTCGACCTGACCAGCGGCGGACCGGCGAGTGACAATCTCTCCATCCCGCGTCGGTCACTCTATGTGCAGACAGCGCGTTGGGATCGCAGCAACTTCGCGACTCTTTTCGATGCCGCAAATCCCGACGCATCGGATGAAAAACGCAGTGTGAGTACTGTCGCCCCGCAGTCGCTGTTCCTGATGAACAACAGCTTTGCCCTCGAACAGGCGACAAGGCTTGCGGATCGCCTGAATCGTGATGTCCCTGCTGATATTCCGGACAGGACCGATGCCAAGATCCGGCACGCCTACCGTCTGCTGTTCAGTAGATTGCCACGATCTGAGGAGCTGACGATTGCCCGGGAACTTGTGGAAGGCGCTGCGGATCCATCCGGCTGGAATGACCTGGCGCATGTTTTATTGTGCACTAACGAATTCATCTATCTTGACTGAAACGTCCGCATGGCAGGAATCATCCCTATGACGCATCACACGCGACCATCGCGACGCGATCTGCTGGCCGGGACGGGTTGCGGCTTCGGCATGCTGGCTCTCGCCGATTTGTTGTCGGCAGGCGACCACGAGCGATCGGCGCGGGCAGATGTGGATCGCTTACCACATCACGCCCCCCGGGCGAAACGCGTGATTTTTCTTTACATGCCCGGCGGTCCGTCACATGTTGATTTATTCGATCCGAAGCCTCGACTTACAGCGGAGAATGGACAGCCACTGCCGTTCGAAAAACCAAAGCTTGAACGCACCAAAACCGGCAATCTGCTGGCATCTCCGTGGAGATTTGCGAAACACGGCGAATCGGGTATCGAAGTCAGCGAATTGTTGCCTCATACAGCAGCGTGTATCGATGACATTGCTGTGATTCGGTCGATGGTCGCCGACAATATTAACCACACCGGAGCCGCTTTACAGATGTGCACGGGCGAGCAGGCTTTTTCGCGCCCCAGCATGGGCTCCTGGCTCACCTACGGACTTGGCACAGAGAATCAAAATCTTCCCGGGTTTGTTGTCGTCAGTCCGGCGGCCGTGTTTCAGGGGGCTCAGCTGTGGGCATCCAGTTTTCTTCCGAGTGCCTATCAGGGGACACTTGTTCGTGATTTGAATCACCCGATTTCGAATCTGGGTGAAGGACCCGATTCCACCGATCGTCAGCGGACACGACTTGATGCGCTCCTGCGGCTAAACGAAATTCATCAGCGCGACCGTCCGAATAACAGTCAGCTCGAAGCGCGAATCGCTTCGTTCGAACTGGCGTTTCGCATGCAGCGGGAAGCACCTGAAGCATTTGATATCGCGCGGGAAAGTGAATCTACGCAAAAGTTGTATGGCACTGACAAACCCGAAACCGAACAATTTGGAAAGCAGTGTCTCCTGGCTCGACGGCTTGTAGAACGCGGGGTTCGTTTTGTCCAGCTCTTTGATGCACCACACAACAACGCCTGGGACCATCACAGCGGCCTCCGGGAAACTCTTCCAAAACGCTGCCAGGCAGTCGATCAGCCTGTTGCAGCACTGCTCACCGATCTGAAGTCACGCGGTTTACTCGATGACACACTCGTCCTGTGGGGTGGTGAATTCGGACGCACGCCAACAGCAGAAGGTAACAACGGTCGCGAACATCATCCGTTTGGATTTACGATGTGGATGGCAGGCGGTGGAATTCGAGGTGGCATGGTGCATGGCGCCACTGACGAATACGGCTGGCACTCGATTCAGGACAAAGTTCACGTCCATGATCTGCATGCGACGATCCTGCATCAAATGGGATTTGATCATGAAAAGCTGACGTATCGCCATGGAGGTCGCGACTACCGTCTGACCGACGTGCATGGGCATGTGGTCAAAGAATTGCTCGACACATGAACAACGAAGTGGCAAAGGATAGTGCTGCGTTGAACAGGAAGACGCGACAAGGCGAGCGGCAATGAGGAATCCACCGTAGTGGACGAGGCGACGAGTCCAATAACGCGAGGACTCGTTGCCTCGTCCACCACCATCAAAGCTGAAAACCTGAATCTGGAATAGAGAGAAAACTTCGGTGGAAATTACGAGTGATGAGTCACTGAGTCCGACGGATGCAGCAACAGCGCCGACGACATCCACAGAACAGTCTGAACATGCGCAACGACGTAACAGCCTTGTGTTCATCCTGAATAACTCGATCAATTATTTTGTGGCGCCTGTCTTCTATGTCGGTGTGCTCCATGCAGCGATTCTGTCATCCCTTGACTTTAGTGATACGATCGCGAATCTGCCTGAATCCATGTATCTCTGGACGTCGATGCTGTCCGTGTTGATCGTGTGGATGTGGCCATCGACTCGCCATCTGCGGCGAATGCTGCTGATCAACTACGGCTGCAAAGCGATTTCCGGAATGGTGGCTGCGGCTCTGTTTTTTGCGGCCCCCAGCTGGCTTGCGATTGGAGTCATCACGCACGCCGGAGTCATTGGCATTACGAATGGCGTGGCGACAATGTGCCTGTGGGAATTGATCGGTCGTGGTATGTCACCCGCCCGCC
>JAGQQS010000080.1 GCA_020426105.1 Planctomycetaceae bacterium | reverse complement strand
GTGTTCCCGTTGGGGAGTCGCTGTCCGCCGCAGGGATCGTCAAACGGCTTCAACTCCGGGAAGTCTTCGTTACCGACTTTCCAGACCACATTCCCTTCAACATCCATCTCAACGGTCTTGTTGCCGTGAGTCAGATTGACCAGCGTATGGCCATTTTCGAGGCGGATGGCCGTAAACGGCCAGTTCTCTGCGGCGCGTCCTCCGAGGTCCTCCATATCAGTTGCAAACTGTTTCACGAGCTTTCCATTGGGGGAGTATTCTTTCACCTTGAACGCCAGCAGATGCGGGACCAGATAGTTGCCGTTCGCTAACTTGCGGGCCATCCTTGTCTGCATGTGAGCGTTGTCAGTCTCCGGCTGCAGCGGAACGTCCACGACTATTTTCCCGTTAACGTCGACCTCCAGTAGTCGCGGTTTTTTGCCAAGTTCCGTGATGAGCGTACGGCCATTGTCCAGGCGTTGAGCCGTTCCGATCTCGCTGTTATCGCGTGACTTTGTGTAACTGAAAACAACCTGCTTTTCACGTGTCAGCTCTTTAACTTCGTCGCTCCATGCGATAAGTGCATTCCCGTTCGGCAGGATGAATCCGTCTCTTGCTCCGGCCTTGTCAGCGTTCCATTCTTCTGATCCGTCTTCAGCAATGATGCCAGTGAACGTCGGCCCGGCAATGAAGAACGAATGGGTGATCGCCTCGGCACTGTACGTAACCGGCAGGATCGCTGTCGACAGGATGAGTGTGAATGCGCAAAAGATGGTACTTTGCATGGAGCGGATTCCCGGACGAGTTTTGAGAGCTGTGTTGCACCGGCAAGCTGACGCATGCCGCTCGCCGGTGCATTTGGGGTAACCTGTGACAAAAGTAGCCATCACTCTCTGAGTGATGAATTGCGATTGAAAATGGTCGCATTCTCTGACCAGGTCACAGCGAATCTGATGGCTTCATCGACTTTTGTCGCACGTGTCTTTAGGGGCACTATAACCCTGGTTTCGGGACTTTGACCGGCTCTTTCCAGGGATCGACGCCCTTCGCTTTTATCCGGCGTTTAAACACACTGTCGCCGCAGGTGACGTAGAGCACATCACGCTGCGGGCCGCCGAATGTCACATTTGACAGCCACCCATCGCTGGGTTTTCGGAGAATCAGATTGACGCGTCCCAATTGGTCCAGCACCTGCACGCCCAACGTCGTTGTCACATAGATGCGTCCTTCCGTATCGACGGTCATTCCGTCGGCACCCGTCTGGAGATGGTCAGTGACATGCAACCAGCCATATTCCTGTTTGGAACCGAGTGTTCCGTCCGGTTGAATCTGATATGAGAAGCAGAACCGTCCGCGAGTGTTGGAAACAGTCAACAGGGTCTGATCAGGAGATGTTATCAGTCCATTCGGAAATTCGATTCCGCTGTCGACTTCTTTCTTTTCACCCTTGATGGTGAAGTAGAAGACTTTCTTGTTGTCGGGATCAGTGCAATAGCCTGTTCCGTTATTTAACAGCACAAGGTCATTGCCTTTGATGCCATCGACAACAATCTCGCGGGACTTTCCATCTGCTGCGTAACGTACAATCTGCCCATCGGCATGGCGACAGGCATACAGCCGCCCGTCCGGCCCGAATATCAGACCGTTGGCAGAACCCGAGTCTTCAGCGAACACGGTGACGGTTCCGTCCATGGCAATTTTGTGAATTCTGTTGTTCGGAATGTCCGTGAAGAACACTTCGCCCATGTCGTTAACGACAGGTCCTTCCGTAAATTTGTGGCCACTGCTGACGAGTTGCCAATCTTCGTCTTCTATCACCAGATCGGTCCGGCGCTCTTTGGCCTTGCCGATTTTGAGTGGTTCCGGGTAATCACGCCACGTCCACCGCAGCGCGTCCGGCAGGATCGAAGCGCTGTGTTTGGAGTTGTGGCCACCCTCGCCCCAGACGTGATTTACATCGTAACCGGCATACTGAAGCGCGGACAACATCGCCTGATTCGCGCGCCACCAGCTTCCGGCGTAGATGTTCAGATCGTTGCTGCCGTCCTGCAGA
>JAGQQS010001137.1 GCA_020426105.1 Planctomycetaceae bacterium | reverse complement strand
ACTCATGTCACGCCCTCATGAGTGAGTTCGGCGGGAGATGGTGCAAGCCCCGGTGGTGCTCACCGTCGCAGCGTGGTTTGCGGGTATTTGTCATCATTGTGACGGCGCACCCAGATGGCAGTTTGAGCAATTGCAAATCAATTTGTTCGACGCTTCGGTCTGGCGAACGTCTGGCGGATCGAAGCGCGCAGGAACCCCGAGTCAAACGCTCACAATGGTGTCGTCCTTACTGCTTCCATCAGCTTGCGAATTGACTGCCGCAAACGGCTTGCCCTACTCGGAGAAACGACCCGCAGCCCTCAATTAACGCACTTCTGTGTCAGTCGCGATAAGGCGCACGATGCTTGCAGGGCGCTGTCGGACCTGTATATCCAGGAAAGTAACCTTCAATCAGCGTTGAAGTATGCCGAGGTTGCAAATGTTGCATTTCCTTACAAATCAATGTGTGGCCTGGAATCGATGTATTTTCAGGATGCTGTTGATCGCCGAATCGAAGAATTGCGTTCAGCCATTGAAAACCAAACTCCGGTCAAATTGAAATGATTTGCAATTACGACTCTGGTTTTGACGTCGCGTGAGTGTCGCAGTCGGTGTCATCGCCTGAACGGCGTTACAAACGATCAATTCGAATCGACCACTTTTCCGGCGGGTCACTGAGGAACTTCGAAAGATCGAGCGTCATCGTCTTTCCATCCTCGCTCACTTCCGCTGGCGCATCAGCAGTAATGCTGCCGTCAGTCGTCAGCACGAGCTGGCATTTCAGTAATTCGTTTGTCGACGATTCCCATTCGGCTTCCGTCACGCCCTTTTGCCTGAGCTCTTCATGCACCCCATGCATCACTGCTGTGAAGAAGACGCCGAGGGCGAAGTCAGCGACAAATGCGCCGACTGTTTTCTCTTCATCATGATCATGCGATACCGGCGCTGTCATGCTGTTCTGGGGTAGTGATTCTCAGGCTGTAAATCATGCTCCGGAATCCGGACCAGCTCACCGTACGCTGATCATCTTCGATGGGTCGCCGATGTGACCGGCTGGCGGACACCAGATAAACTCTCACGTGTCGCTGAGTGGCCTTGATTGTTTCCATATACATCACCGGGATCTCACAAAGCGGGAAAGTCAGGGCACGATCTATGCATACGGCGAATCGCCAGCCGCATCGATCGCAATTTGTGAGCTACAAGAGCAGATCATTCTCCGTTATTGTCGCAAGGATGTGACCCATGAACGTCAGAACGTGTTTACGATTTTCAGCTGTGTGTTACCTCGTACTCTCTGCCGGTGTTTCCGCGGAAGCATCGGACGGCACCTCCACTCTTCCACGGAACGTCGTATCAGCTGATCTCGGTAGCTTTTCGTATGCGAATGGCCGCTTTAGTCACCTTTGCCTGAATCCCAGTGACAGGCGAACGGTCACCCGATAAACTCGCACTGGCCGCTGAGTGGTTTTCATTGATGCCGGATTTATCATCGGAACCCAACGCAACGGAGAAGTTCAACGCACGAAGTACGCGTCCGGCTAATCCCAGCCGCGTAGATCGCCATTCGTTTTCCCGAAAGGCAATTACAATCGCGATCGTCATTTAAGAGATTGCACGTGGACAATCCGTATCGTACTCCCGAAGCAAATTGCGCAGCACATTCATCTACCTCATCCCAAAAGCGAACGAATGTCTCTCTGCTTTGGGTATTGTGGCCGTGCTGTTTTGTGTTCTTGGTGCCGTTTCACGGAGCAGTAATTGCTTTGCTGTCAATTGCGATAAACGCGATCGCGGCATACACTCGATTTGGGCGTCAAACTAAACAGATCGTTTGTTTCATTATGCCGATCGTCATCTTTTTCGGTGTATTTCTTTTGTCTGTACCAACTCCAGGCAAGAAGGCGAGTTCCGATTTCTCCAGCCGTCAGACAACAACAGTAGTGACGCCGGGCGCGGAGACGCCGGTAAAGGGCAAATGGTAAAGCAACATTGACCAGACAGTCAGTGTGTGTATTCAACCGTGATTTTCCCTGATGCACTCCCTTTCAATGTGGTCGACGTACTCGAATCACCGCATAACTAATAAGGCCGTTATCGGGCAACCACAAAATGCAACGAGACAAGCTCCATCTGATTGCATCCTTCGCTTGCATTGTGCTGTTGTTCAGTCTTC
>JAGQQS010001136.1 GCA_020426105.1 Planctomycetaceae bacterium | reverse complement strand
GCGGGAGTCCGCGACCCGCGAAGGAAGCGAATACACGCCGCTGGTTACTGGTCGGCATCCGATACTTCGAACCGAATCGATTTGGTACGCGCGCTGCAGTGGCGATAATCCGTATCCACAGCATGTGATGTTGTGTGCTGTGTAATCGAGGTTCCTTTGGTTAAGGAGAATTCTCATGGCTTCGACTTTGACAAGAACTCAACCTGCGACACCATCTGTTCGAATTACTGATCCTTTTACTTTAATGCGGCAGGAGATGAATGATCTGTTGTCCAGCTTCTGGAGCGGTAACGGTGACGTCGGCAGTGTGTTCAAGGGAGGGATGGCTCCCGCACTGGATATCGCGGAAAAAGACAACAGTTTTGAAATTCGAATGGACATTCCCGGCGTTGAATCCAAAGATCTGGATGTGGAAGTTCACGGAAATACGGTGACCATCAGTGGTCGTCGTAAGGAAGAGAAAGAAGAAAAAGGCAAGACATTTCACCGTGTCGAGCGATCTGCGGGCAGCTTCTCGCGAACTGTTACTTTGCCGTGCAGTGTCAGTGAGAAGGAAGTTGCGGCAGAATACACGAATGGTGTGCTTTCGGTAGTACTTCCGAAATCGGAAGACGCGAGACCGAAGAAGGTTTCGATCAAGGGTTAGTCCGCGGGTTTTCAACAGGCGAGCCTGAGGCGAAGCGAGAAATTGGTGTCTTCGACACTCGCGGCTCAGGTTCGCTGCTTCTGCGACCGAGGTGTCTCATGGGAATCACAGAGGGAGAGAGTGACGTTGGTAAGCTGTTGAGCGAGCATCATGAATTGCTGGAGCACATTTGCAGCGTTCGCGACTGGGTTGGAGGCGTGACTGAATTGGGGATGCCTCGTTTTGGCGAACTGGGGTCGCGCCTGATACCGCTGCGGGAGGAACTGGCGCTGCATTTCGCGGAGGAAGAATCGGGGCGATATTCAGAAGAGGCGCCCTTTGATACGCGTGAGAAGATGGTGGAATTGCGCGAGCAGCATCAGGAAATTCTGCATCAACTGGATTTGCTGATTGGCAGTCTTCGCGCGAAGGAGCCGGAGTTTCGTTCGTGGCAGGCCGCGGTCGAGCGGGTTGAATCACTGATTGCGGACATCTGCCATCATGAACGGCAGGAGACAACCGTCATCCAATCTGCCGTGGGCCGTGGGCCGCGGACCTCAGCCGAATGATCGACCGATTTGACGAGGCTGCCATATCAGCATCGTTGCCAGAGACATGTTGCAGACCGGGCTGGTTGTAGTTCAGCGAATTCGGGCATTGCCAGTTTGTCAGCGTGTCATGCCGCAGTGAGTAAGAAGAACACACTCGACAGAATGGTGGTTTCCGTGTGGCGGTTTCTGCCAGATCCAAAATGGCAATCCATGCGATACACAATCGGATACAGGGACGGCTAAACTCAGCACTGGCGAGCGTCCGTTTTTGATAGTTACATGCGACGGGAGGAGAGTCTGATGGCTGCAATTCACGAAACGAAAGCTGCCCACGATATCAGGAGCGAAGCGGAACAACAGGACCGGATTGTCAGGAATCAGCTGTTGAACAAGCTGCGATGTCAATTTGGACTTTCCGCTGCAGAGATCGTAATACGCTGTACGAACGGCGTCGTGGTTCTCGAGGGCCACGTGGACTGTTTTCATCAAAAACAAATGGCCCAGGAACTTGCCCGAAGAACTGCGGATGTCCAGTCAGTCGAGAATCGAATCGTTGTTGATCCCTGCCACCTCCATAAACGAATCCGTGAGACATTTGGTCCCGATTCAGAATTCTGCCCGGATTGAGGCGAGATCATTGAACATTTCAGGGAGACTCATGTGCCCATGTTTCATCGAAAGCCAATCCTTGTCCCGACTGACTATTCTGATGCATCACTGCAGGCAATTCGGGTTGCCAGATCGATCGTCGCGGCGGATTCTGATATCACAGTAGTCCATGTGGCAATGGATTTCGATTTGACAATGCACCCGCTCACATGGACCGGCGGTCCGATACCCAATTACAGTGAAGAGCGTCTTCTGCATGTGCTGAGCGACTGGTGCAAAGACCAGAAACTGGGTGACGTCCAGTTGGCGGTCCGCAAAGGAGATCCTGGAACAACGATTTGCGAGGTTGCTGAGGAAATAGGCTGTAGATTGATTGTCGTGCCCTCGCATGGACGACATGGTGTTGCTCGACTGTTATTGGGGTCTGTTACCGAACGAATCATTCGGCGTTGTCACTGTTCGGTTCTCGTCCTGCATCGGCCTAAAAACTCCGAGGTCGATGAGCCGGTCGCGGATACATTTTCGCCGAAGCGCGTCGTCGTTCCCATCGACTTTTCTGACGCGGCTTCTGCTGCCATCGCCACAGCTCTTGAAATCGCGGAGGATCGAGACAATGTGGACGTGATCAGTGTTGTTCCTTCGCTCGATGAAATTATGCTGTTTGGGACTGAAGAGAGTTCGGATGAGGTTCGTCGGGAGCGATGTCAGCAGCACATGGTGCGTTATCTTGCCGAACACGGATTTGGCCCGCTGCAGACACACGGCTTGATTGGTGATCCAGGCACGACAATCGTGCACTATGCCGGCGAGGTTAAGGCTGATCTGATTGTCATGCCGTCACGCGGACGTCACGGTCTCAGGCGACTTCTGACTGGCTCGACCACGGAGCGTGTCGTTCGCCAAACTGAGATACCAGTCCTTGTGCTGCGATCGGACGAACAGAAGATCGCAGATTGACACGTCGTGTGTGATACCAAAATTCGGTTTCTCGACGAAGATCGGTCTCGAATCGAAACGCTGAATGCTGTTCGCATAGTTGAATCCCCAGGCGCAGCGATTCATTTCCTGA
>JAGQQS010001135.1 GCA_020426105.1 Planctomycetaceae bacterium | reverse complement strand
TCTCACGCGATCATTATCGCCACGGGTGCCCGCGCCAACTATCTGGGGCTGCCTTCCGAAGATCGTCTGAAGAACCTCGGCGTCTCGGCCTGCGCCGTCTGTGACGGTGCTCTGCCCAGATTTCGCAACCAGCCGGTTGTTGTTGTCGGTGGCGGTGACAGTGCGATGGAAGAAGCTAACTTTCTGACCAAGTTTGCCTCTGTGGTCTATATCGTGCATCGCCGCGACGCGTTTCGGGCCAGTAAGATTATGGCCGAACGAGTGCTCGCAAATCACAAGATTCAGGTCAAATGGAATTCGACGGTGGACGAAGTTCTGGGAGACGAAAAGACCGGAGTCAGCGGAGTTCGTATTCGCAGTACAGAAGACGAATCCAAAACTGAGGACCTTGCGGCCACCGGCTATTTTTGTGCGATCGGACATACCCCGAACACCGATTTCCTGAAGGGGCAACTTAAAACAAATGCCAAAGGCTACGTGGTCTGGACAACGCCTCAGCGAACATACACGAGCGTGGAAGGCATCTTTGCAGCGGGCGATGTAGCAGATGACTACTATCGTCAGGCCATCACCGCTGCTGGCACCGGCTGCATGGCGGCTCTCGATGCTGAACGCTGGCTGGCCGCACAGGGAATTGAATAACGCCGCGTCCGAATTGATGACGGTGAGCGGCATAAGCTTCCGGTGCAAAGTCTTAAGCACCCGCTTCGCGCTGCTTCACAGGGGATTCCGCTTCGGTCGCGGGAATCCCCACGATGCAGCCATAGCGTCTGCGGCTTCTTCGATGTCGGTGATCTCTCCCCAGCCGCCATTTCGCAGAAACGCATGCGCAAACTCATGCGCGATCACGTACCGGGCAAATTCTTCCGAAGCGCTCGCCAGTTTAGGCCGAAGGACGACGCAGCGACTCCCATTACCTGGAGGACCGGGAGTGGGCATCAGGAATGACCAGCCCGTCCCGGGTTCATAGTTGTCAATCGTAACCCCGAATCGCTGATCATGCAGAAAGTCCTGTTGAACGTCTGGCGGTAGTTGCTCCAGCACAAACCGGATACGCTGTTGCAACACCGGGTACTCAGAGAACGATTCGAGGTAAACTGAAAAAACCATGCTGGTTTGTTTTCGTAGTGTGGTGACTCAGCTTTAGAAACAGGGTGGTCCGGAACAAACGATAACACAGGCCCGCGATGTGATCTATGATAAAATGAACGGGCACGTGATACGTTGATGAGTTCGGACGCTTCCCTGCTGGCACAAAGGAAAACATCAGCAGGCCGTTCGATGATTACCTCACCGATACACTCAGTTCGTGTCCACCTCAAATGATTCTCATGTTCAGCGCTCCCACCGCTTTCGATCTTAAAGACCATTTAGGCATGTGTTTTCAGGAATCCGGATATGAAACTCAGGACTACTCTGATGATTTGCCTCCTGCTGCCAGCAATACCCGTTTCGCTGATAGCGGATGAAAACGCTGCGTCCGTCGCTCCGCGATTCGGCAGTCTGCCGGCAGCCAGAGTACTGTTTCTGGGCAACAGTATCACATTGCATGGGCCAGCGCCCGCGATTGGCTGGACCGGTAACTGGGGAATGGCGGCCAGTGCGGAGCATCTGGACTATGTGCATCTGGTGACCGCGGGGATTGCTGCCGCATCTGGCGTACAGCCAAATATCATGGTCAGGAATATCGCCGATTTCGAGCGAGGTTACGACACATACGACGTGAAAGAGAGTCTGAAGTCCGAACTGGAGTTTCAGGCCGACATGATCATTGTCGCGGTGGGAGAAAACGTTTCAGAGTTGACGACGGACGAGGCAAAGGCAAAGTACACGGCGGCATTCTCCAGCCTGCTGAGCGAACTGCGGAAACACGGCGAGCCGGTCCTGTTTGTTCGAGGTTCATTCTGGGCCAACACGGTCAAAGACGACGCCATGCGTGCAGCGGCCCAGGGCGCAGAAGCCACCTTTATCGATATCGCCGCGTTGGGTGTCGACGAATCCAATCTGGCGCGATCAGAACGACAGATAGAACATGCGGGCGTGGCGAGCCATCCGGGCGACAAAGGAATGAAGGCGATTGCGGACGCCATTCTGGCGGCGATCAGAACAAGGGCAGGGCAGGGCAGTTCCTCGACACAGCTAATTGGATATACGGAATTGCAAACGAATCTGCCGGGCGGACGCCACGCCAATGTGCGCACAATGCGGGCACACGTGCTGTCAGCGGATGGTTCTGCGAATCGCGAAGTCGCCGGTGAATTGATTAATGAACCGGATTGCTGGACTCAATTTGCAGGCTGGTCACCCGATGGAACAACGGCCGTGATCGCGCGAGG
>JAGQQS010001134.1 GCA_020426105.1 Planctomycetaceae bacterium | reverse complement strand
AGGTCGGCATCGACGATGCGTGTGCATTCCTGTGTCATTTCAACAATGGCTCACTCGGGCTGTTCGAATCAACACGCTATGCGCGCGGTCACAAAGCGTTGTACACGTTTGAAATCAATGGCGAAAAAGCGTCAATCAAATGGGATCTGCATGACCTGCATCGGCTGGAGTACTTTGACCACGGAGACAATTCGCTGATTCGAGGCTGGCATCAGGTTCACTGCACGGACGGCGATATGCCGTATATGGGCAAGTGGTGGGTCGGCGGATTGCAAATTGGTTACGAACACACCTTTGTGCATCAGGTAGCGGACTTCATCGCCGCCATCGAATCCGGCAAGCCCTGCAGCCCGACATTCCGCGAGGCTCTGGAAACCCAAAAGGTCTGCGAAGCCGTCCTGGAGAGCGCGAAATGTGGCTTGTGGAAGGAAATTGCGTAGCCTGACGCAAGTTGTCTGACTATAATGCCCGAACAAATACGAACGGCGGTTGAAGGGAAGCCCTTTCAGCCGCCGTTCCGTTTGTTATTTCCCGGAAGTTGATGCAGCGCAGACATCGGGGAGGTTCGTGTAGCGCCGGGCTGGAAGCGTTCGTGTTTTGGCGAACATTGTGGCCCTGCGGCCTGTCATCTGACAAACCACATCCACAAGTTGCGCGCGTGGTCGGTTTTCACCTCTGCAATGAATTTTATTGCGGAACTATTGATTTGATTTGGGGTCACGTAATGGAACGCCAGCCAATTTCCCGCGAAGGTTATGAAAAAATCCGCGAAGAGATTCGAGTCATGGAAGCCGTCGATATGCCCGCCATCGCGGAGCGTATCAAGACCGCACGAGAAGAAGGCGATCTGAAAGAGAACGCTGAGTATCATGCTGCGCGGGAAACTCAGGGCTACACGCAGGCTAAAATCAACCAGTTGAAGACAAAACTGTCCAACTGCTTCATCGTTGAGAGAACCGACGGTCCGAAGGATACAGTGGCGTTCGGCGCGATCGTCAAAGTCAAGGATCTGTCGGATGATATGGAAGAAGCGTACGAACTTGTCGGACCGGGTGAAGAGGACTACGACGGCGACGTCATGAAGATCCTGACCTCCAGTCCGATTGGAACGGCGATGCTGGGTAAGAAAGTGGGAGACAAAGTCGAAGTTGAAATTCCCCGCGGCATCCTGCGGATGGAAATCATTGCGATTGAGTAGGCCGTTCAGGTTTGCTGGCGATGCGCCGGCACGATCAGTCAGTCTGCCCGGGCCTGTTGCAGAACCGGCAACCTACAGTAACTCAACGTCTGCCTCATCGACGATTACCGAAGCGCCTTGTTGCATGAAGTTGACCATGACCGTCAGTCGATGCTGTGACAGCGTTTTGGTGACGGTGCCTTTTAAACCCTTCATGGCACCACTTTTCACAACGGCCGTGCGACCGACCAGCGGTTTGGGCTCTGGGCGGACTTCAGCCCCTGTCAGGACGAGCTGACGAATTCGCCGCAGGTCTTCAATCAGCTCTTCGTGCTCCGTCACGGGCAGGCATCGCGAAATGCAGCCGGTTGACACCGCGTTATGTCGCGCGACTTCGTCGCCCCGAATGAATACGTAGCCCGTAAATAACGGCACGTAGCTGGTGCGAATTCGTCCCTGCGGCGATCGCTTACGCTGCTGAATCAGCGGGCCGTAGTGCGCGATATTCAGCGGCCGCAGTTTACGCATCAGCTCCTTTTCCTGCCGCGCCAGCGTGTACATGGCAAACCAGGAGTCGTCCGGGGTCCCTGCGGGCTGATCCAGCAGGGAATCCGGAAATATGTCAGGTTCCTTGGCGAGAATGGGCATAGGGCGAAGTCGTCAGTTTTCGGTGGCGATGGATCGACGGAGCTGCCGGCACGCAGATGGGCAGTCTTGTGCATGGATGTTGAAGCCCGGTGTGAAACTGACAGCCAATGGCTCTATCGACACGTTGGCAAAAGTCGCTGAAGCCAATTGCCTCAACCAGGTTTCTTCATTTGCCATGCCGACAGTTTATGCGGATGGCCGCAATTCCTGTAGTGCATTCCGCATGCAGTGGAGCAAAAATATTGCAGAATGCATTCTCTGCTGCCGTCGTGAATTTATTGACAGTCAAGAGTGAGCCGACTACTTGTCGCGGAATTCAGCATTCCTCGGCCGCAGAACCCGCTGACCACGCGAGGCGCGGTATCCGTACTCCACGGCGAACCAATCGGCGAACTGTTCACGCTTGCGGAAACTCGTATTCCGGTCATCGTTGATATGACCAATCTCGTGAATCAGCACATTGTTCAGATAGAAGTCACGAATAGTGGACTCAGTCCAGACCAGCCGCCACATGCTGCCCTCCTGAATCCAGCGACCGCCGTACATTTCTGTTTCGATCCGCTGTGCTGGTTTTGGCGCGCGAACATAAAGTTCAACAAACGACTCCTCGATCGGGTAAAGATAGACTGCCGTTCCCCATTGCAGGCCGTAACAGGGAAACAGCCGACGCTTCTTTGTCATGCGACTGAACTGCACGACATCCAGTTTTTCCTGATATTGTCTGGGCAACTGCAGGATTCGTTCACGGACGTCATCGGCCGAAACAGGGTGCACATATCCGGGCCCGGCTGGTTGAGTCACAATGGTCAGTTCGTGCTGGTCATGCTGACCATTGTCCGCCGGATCGTGCCAGATTTCCGGTGCATCAAAGGCGCGACCATGAGCCAGTCCGTCGCCGCGATGCTGGTGCGCAGACGCTGGGCTCACACCACTGCGGCGGGACGGAAACCGTCCGTGCCGCGCGGCTCTCAGATTGGAACGTGTTGTACTTCGGCGCGATGAGTTGAAACGTGACATAGCAGCACCCGTGATACAGCGGACGTTGACACTTCAGTGCCTTAAAAAGCAGAAGCAAATTGACGCCAACTGCCTGAATTCGACTTGCGACGTGATGTCGAAGTACGAAGGGACGGGCATCCGTTCGGGGAAGGAATCGTTGCCCGTCGTACTCCTCTGGACAACATTGACGAACTCACCCGGTCGAGTGAGTACGCACGATCCTAGCGGGTCAATCCAGGTAATCCAGATGAACACCGTAAGTGACTGTGGGACAACGCTTTACGCAGGAGAATTACCTATCGTGGAGTGGTTCGCCCGGTTCCGGATGACCGTAACTCGTTACAGGCAAGTGGCTTGGAGCAGACCATCACTGAGCGTCCGAATATGAGGGCATGTACACTAGTTTGATTCGCAATTTCGAATTTACAGATCGATTGGGGATTAAGGGTGACAATTTTTGGAGACTTACAATTGCTGGTTGGGAGGAATGTGATGATTGCGAAGGATGCGTAAAATCGACTACCGGGGAACCAGGCTGCAGAATCTGCCGAAGTCTGTCGTTTGCGGCGATCCCAGTTGCCGTTCACGGCCCGTTTTCAGCGAAGTGAGGTAAAGCAGGGCGGGCCGGAACTTATAAACTTGGCTTTCTGCGGGAGGAAGCCCGCTGGCGGCACGACGGGGATCCCGTTTGACCGCGTTACGATCGGCAGGAAGTCAGGTCTGTGTCTGTAACACTTTTCAGAAATCTTGTCACGGCGTTGTGCTGTCTGCTGCTGGCCGGTGGATGTGGCTCAGCGATCCAGCGCAATGGGACAGAGCAATTATTGCTGTCAGATTCCATTGATCGGGCGATTGATCAACTGGACCTTTCTCCGCTCGCAGGCCGCAAGGTGTATCTCGACACGGAGTACATGAAGACGTTCAAAGGGAACAACCTCTACATCACGTCTGACTACATCATCAGTGCATTACGGCAGAAGCTGACGACTTCGGGATGTCTGATTCAGGCGACCCGTCTGGATGCCGCGTATGTCCTGGAAGCGCGCGTTGGTGCCCTGGGCACGGACACGATGGAAGTGACGTACGGGATTCCGTCGAGTAATGGTCTGGGCGTGGCTGCATCAGCATTGAGCGGTACGCCAGCGGTGCCAGCGATCCCGGAAATCTCGGTGGGCAAACGCAATGGAGTGAAGGGCGTTTCAAAGATTGTGGTGTTTGCGTATCATCGGGAAACGAGTGTTCCGGTCTGGCAATCAGGGAGTGCGATTGCGCGGAGTGACGCGCGGGATTCATGGTTCCTGGGCATTGGACCGTTGACACGAGGCACCGTTTACAACGGCACATTACTGGCGGGAAACCGAATTCATTCTCCGTTTGAAAAGAAGCCCAATCCTCACGAAGTGAAGGCATTGACCATGGGCGACAAGCACAGTTACGTACATCCGGCCGTGCTGGAACAACAACTGGCGGAAGCTGCAGCAAATACGGCCTCAGGAGTCCATGCAGTGTCGCAGGAAAAAGAAGTC
>JAGQQS010001133.1:4517-5109 GCA_020426105.1 Planctomycetaceae bacterium | reverse complement strand
TGTGGTACTTCATCGCCATGTTCGTCTGGACATTCCTCGTGTACGCGATGGGGAACTTCATTCCACAGTATTGTGTGAGTGGCTCCAGCGCCGGGGCGATTGGGGGTCTGTTCATTCACGACCTGGTTGGTCTGTTCGTGACGCCCCTGGGCTGGGGCATGATGTACTACTTCGTGCCGATTCTGCTCAAGAAGCCGATCTGGTCACACGGTCTGTCGCTCGTGGGTTTCTGGGGGTTGGCCTTCTTCTATCCGCTGCAGGGGATTCACCACTTCCTGTACACGCCCATCCCCATGTTCCTGCAATACGGGGCAGTGATGTCGACCATCGCTGTGGAGCTGGTGGTCATGACCGTGGTGATCAACTTCTTCGGTACCCTGTGGGGCGATGGCAAGGCGTTCTGGGATAATCTCCCGATTCGCTGGTTCTACACCGGCATGGTGCTGTACTTCGTGACTTGTGCTCAGTGCGCGTTGCAGGTGACGATGACCTTCCAGCAGTTGATCCACTTCACCGACTGGGTGGTCGGACACGCTCACCTGGTGATGTTCGGTGTATTCAGCATGTGGATCTTCGGTGTGATGACCTATCT
>JAGQQS010001133.1:0-4410 GCA_020426105.1 Planctomycetaceae bacterium | reverse complement strand
CTCACGCTTGCGGGCCTGTTCCAGGGGTGGTCCTGGATGGGGCTGCAGCCTTGGGAACACTCGGTGGAAGTCTCCCAGCCATTCTGGGTGACACGGATCTTCGCCGCCCTGGCGATTACCGGTGGACAGCTCTGCTTTGTGTGGAACCTCTGGAAGACCTACCAGATCGCACCGGCTCGTACCGCAGCCGCCTAATTGCGGTAACTTGATTCCGACGTTTCCTGACTCCCTTACCTCACCCCCACTCACGCGACTCAGCCATGTTTGAAAGCAAGTCCGGTGTGTTCTTCATCGCAGGTCTGTTCTTCTTCGTGTTTGCCTTTCTGTCAAACGCGCTGGTGCCGATTCTGATGTATCAGCACCTTCCAGAACAAACCGCCCTGGAAGTCGTCAACGCCAATGCCCGCTATCAGTTCGAGGATCTTGCGCAGCGATATCCTGAGCAATTCAAGCAGCACATCGGCACTCCTCCAGAAGACCTGCAGGAAGCCGACAAGTGGTACGATGAGCAGTGCGCAGAGATGCTCAAGCTCGGTCGTGACATCTATGTCGGTGAAGGCTGCTGGCACTGTCACAGCCAGTTTGTGCGACCGGTGTCAAATGAAGAAGAGCGATGGGGGCCGGTATCGCGTTCCGAAGAATATCAAAACGAACTGCAGCGACCCGTACTGTTTGGAACTCGCCGGGTCGGCCCGGACCTGTGCCGCGAAGGCGGTCGCCGGTCGAACGACTGGCATGCGGTCCATTTCTTTAAACCGGAAAGTCTGTCGCAGGGTTCTCCGATGCCCGAGTATCCGTGGTTCTTCGACGGGACGCCGGATAAACCGAATGCCCGCGGTCTCGCCATCATGACATACATCCAGTGGCTGGGTTCATGGCAGCAAAGTTATCCTTACTACGAAGCGTATGTCCCATCGGCACTGCAGGCCCCCGTGGCCGCGGATGAGACCGATGCGGCTGAATAAAAACCGACAGGCAGCAAACTGAGATTTCAAATGACACTTAAGACTTCCGGACAAAATACGTCGCCAGCGTCAGCGTTCGAACCCGCTGTGGGTATATCGACACCCAGAGAGCGTTCGATCGCGTGGACGGTGACGATCATTTTTGGTGTGATCATCCTGATTCCCAGTCTCATGGGGTTCGTGGTCAAATTCGGCGAACTGATGGCCTTGACAAATGATGCAGATGACGGCGGGTTCGCGATCACTCCGGTGATCAACTATCTGCTCGCCAGTCTGGGATTCTTTTTGCTGCTGCTGTGGGCCGCATTGAATGGCATGTTCCGTGATCTGGAACGACCGAAATATCTGATGCTCGACAACGAGCGGGAGCTGGACGCACATGGCTGATGCCGAACACGCTGGAATTCCGGACCAGTCTTCACCGGAACAGGAACATGCGTTTCACTATTATCGCGGTAATGAAATTCCGTGGTACGTCCGAGTGATCTGGCTCGGATTCTGGATCTTCACCGTCTACTACATTATCCGGTACTTCTTCCCGGCGATGCAGGTTGAACTGGTATTGCCCCCATGAGTCAGTTACTGCTCCCTGCTGAATTGTGCGAACCAGATTACACCCATGCGTCCGGCGACGCTGTCTGTTGCGTCTGGTGCGGACTTCCGGTCGCAGGTGCGGGGAGCGGTTATTGGGGGAGCATCGGAACGCTTCAGGCAAGCGTGACGTCTGCCATGCCGGCCGACGGTCGTTTCAGCGGACCGCTGTCAGAGCGGCGTACTGCCTCCTCTCCCGTTCATACCGAGCGAGATCCTGTTTACTGTTGCTTTGGCTGCCGAATGGCACACGCCATCACGGAAGAACGGGGACAGGAGGGTGCGGTTCGCTGGACGATTGTGCGACTGGGGATCGCGATCTTCTTCTCCATGAACCTGATGGCATTTACGATGACCATGTGGTCGCTGGATGTGTACGATGTGCAGCGTGATCCCTTTCAAACGCAGCTCTTTGAGGTATTTCGCTGGTTGAGCATGCTGTTCAGTCTTCCGGTACTGCTGCTGCTCGGCGTTCCGATGCTGCAGAACGCCGTGCATAGCTGGCGTCAACGGATCTTTTCCACCGACCTGCTGATCGCGACCGGCGTGATCGCTGCGTATGGGATTTCAGTGGCCAATGTGCTGCGTGGAGCGGAAACGGTCTACTTTGAAGTTGGCGCAACCGTGCTCGTCATGGTGACACTGGGCCGCTGGTTCGAAGCAACAGGGAAACAGAAAGCCACCGAGTCGCTCGACAAACTCGCCGCACTCCTTCCAACGCAGGCACGATGCATCACGGATTGCGGTGTTGTTGACGTTCCGTGTTCTGAAATCGCGGTTGGCGATCGGCTGCAGATTCGGGCTGGCGAACGATTCCCAACCGATGCGATCATCGTTGACGGTGAGACGACGGTGGATGAGCAGGTTTTCACCGGTGAGAGCACTCCCGTAAGTCGCGTGCCTGGAGATCGCGTGCTCAGTGGCACTGTGAATCTGGATGGTTATGTGGTCGTGGAAGCGACGGCGGCATTTCGCCAGGGGTCGTTTGGCCGACTGCTGCGCCTTCTGCAGGAAGCCCGACTGTCCCGGGGACACTATCAACGTCTCGCGGACCGCGTGTCCGCCTGGTTCTTTCCTTTGATCACGGGGATTGCGTTTCTGGCACTGATCGTACACTGGCAGGCGGGTCCCGGCGCCGCGGTGCAGATCAGCCTGAGCGTCCTGTTAATTGCATGCCCCTGTGCGCTGGGATTGGCCACTCCGCTGGCAGTTTGGACAGCGTTAAGCACAGCTGCCCGACATCAGGTGTTGTTTCGAAGCGGTGAATCCATTGAACGTCTGGCGACAGTAAAGGCCGTGTGCTTTGATAAAACCGGTACACTCACGACAGGTCTGCCGCAGGTGCGTCGACTTTGTTTTCTGAACGACGATGATTGCTCCCGTGAATTGCGATGGAGTCTGGCACTGGCAAAAACGTCAACGCATCCTTTTTCGCAGGCAGTCGTCAGATTTATTGAATCTCGCTCCGAATCCGGATCGGAATCAGTCGGAGACGTCGAGCTGGACCACGTCCGATCCATTCCAGGTGGTGGCGTTGAGGCGGTTCTTCCGGATGGCACTGTAGCGCGGCTCGGAAGTCTTGAATTCGCAGCGCGCCGGACAAATATCGAGCCCCGGCTGAATCTGAGAATCGCGCACGCATTGTCAATTGCCGATGAAAATGCGGCCTCGATCGTCGTTTTGTCGGTCGCTGATCGTCCGGTCATAATGTTCCTGCTCAACGAGAGCATGCGACCGGAAGCGACGGTGACGGCAAAAGCATTGATGGATTCCGGTTTGCGGCTGACAGTGCTGACGGGTGATCGTTCGGCGCGGGCCGAGCGACTGCGTCGCGATATCCTGGATTGCCACGAAGTCGGTTGTCAGTGCAGCGCGGAATGTGCATCGTCGCATTCTGAACAGGAACGTCAGGAACAGCCATCTCGACCAGTGCCTGCCTCGCGATTGACGATTGAATGCGATCTGAGGCCGGATCAGAAAGTCAAAAGACTGCAGCAGATCCGCAAGAACGACGGAGCAGTGGCGATGGTCGGAGATGGCATTAATGATGCACCCGCACTTGCGATGAGCGATGTGGGAATCGCGATGGGATGCGGTGCGGACGTTTCCCGCGACTCCGCACAGGTCTGCCTGCTTGGAAACGATCTGAGCCGTATCCCCTGGGCGATCGATCTGGCACAGCGGACGCGGACAGTGATACGACAAAACCTCTTCTGGGCATTTGGCTATAATTTCGCCGGAGTTGTTGTGGCGGCATGCGGCCTGCTAAATCCTGCGGTCGCGGCCGGGCTAATGATCGCGAGCAGCCTGCTGGTCATCTCCAATTCCCTGCGCCTGATGCGGGAGCCTGAGCCATGAGCGACAACTTACTGGAGCTGGTGCTGATTTTTGTAAGTGGCGTGCTCGGGTCGGCACATTGCATCGGGATGTGCGGCGGGATCGCAGCCACGATGAGTCTGGGGACTCGGTCTGTGCCGGAAGCACTGCTGCGTCAGGGATGCTGGAGCCTCGGACGCACATCGACTTACGTGTTCCTTGGGGTGGTGGCAGCCGCTCTGGGAGCGAAATTCCTGAAATCACAGGGTCATGCGGTCTGGCTGCAGGCCGTGTTTGCAATCATTGCTGGCGCGTTGCTGATCGCGCAGGGACTGCACGCGGCAGGATGGTTGAACTGGAAAATCCGACGAAAACACAGCCTTCCCTGTGTGACGACGACCGTGTTCAGTCAGTTCTTTAAAGGCGGGTCGACAATGGGTGTTTTTGTGGCGGGACTGCTTACGGGATTTCTGCCCTGTGGGCTCGTTTACAGCTTTTTAGCACTGGCTGCCAGTTCCGGGAACGTTGCCAGGGGCGT
>JAGQQS010001132.1 GCA_020426105.1 Planctomycetaceae bacterium | reverse complement strand
CTGCAATCCGGCGCCGGTTGATGGTTTCTTCGAAACGAACGTTGAACTGGGGCAGAAGGTCTCCGGGGGAACAATCCTTGGCACGGTAATTTCAATCGAAGACGATTCATTGCATCCCATGATAAGTTCCCATGCGGGAATAGTGCTGATGTTGCGCACGTTTTCCCGAGTTCGGGCTGGTGAGTCCGTGGGTGTGGTACTGGAGTCCGTATGAAGCAAATTCTGATCATCGGTGGTGGATCAATCGGAGAGCGACATCTTCGCTGCTTCCTCAGGACCGGACGTGCGGAAGTCGCGCTGTGTGACGTGAATGAAAGTCTGCGATCCGGTGTGGCAGCGCGGTACAATGTGGCTCAGACGTTTGCGTCACTGTCAGATGCTCTTAAGGCGACGTTCGATGCCGCCGTGATCTGTACTCCGGCGCATCTGCACATTCCCATGGCGATCGATATCGCCAGGCAGAATATGGGGATTCTGATCGAGAAGCCGTTGAGTACTTCGCTGGATCACATCGATGAACTGCAGAAGGAGACAGAAGCACGGGGCCTGTCCGTGTCCGTCGCCTATGTCCTCCGCCATCACCCGGCACTGGTGGCCGTCAGGCAGTGCGTCCTCAGCGGCACGTATGGGCGGCCGGTGCAGATCGTCTTCACCGGCGGACAGCATTTCCCTTTCTACCGCCCGGCGTATCGGGACACATACTACACGCGTCACGCCACGGGCGGCGGAGCGATCCAGGACGCGCTGACGCACATCGTTAATGCTGCGGAATGGATTGTGGGTCCCGTCACGCGCCTTGTCGCGGACGCCGAACATTTTCTGCTGGACGGTGTGGACGTGGAAGATACGGTCCACCTGATCACGCGACACGACACGATCATGGGGGCGTTCAGCCTGAACCAGCACCAGGCTCCGAACGAAACCACCCTGACAGTCATTTGCGAACGAGGAACCGTCCGGTATGAGGCGCACGCGGCACGATGGCTGACCTGCACGGAGCCAAATTCCGCATGGAAGGTCGAAGAAGAATTTCGAATCGAACGCGACGATATGTTTCTTAATCAGGCGCATGCATTTCTGGATCAGCTGGATGGAAAAGCAGCACCAGCGTGTTCGTTGTCCGAAGCCAGGCAGACATTGTTCGTCAACCTGGCAGAATTGAAGTCCATTGAATCCGGCAGTTGGATCAGGCTATGACAGAACCAGTAGTACAGGATCTATTTGACATGACGGGACAGGCCGTCCTGATCACCGGTGCGTCCGGTTTTTTGGGCAGCGCGTTGTCGCGGGCACTGGCTGAGGCAGGTGCCACGGTTGTGGTCGGAAGCCGCGACCTTTACAAGGCGCAGCAGGTTGCCGAAGCGTTACCTGGTGAGGGGCCGCATTACGGAGTCGAACTCAATCAACTGGATGAAGAGTCGCTCGATCGTGGCTTTGAGGCGGCTGTCAAAGCGGCCGGAAAGCTGGATGTGCTGGTCAACAATGGCCAGCAGGGGCACGCCATGGATCTCACAAATGTGACCGGCGAAGCCTTCAGCCAGGACCTCCGGAATGCGACCGGTTATTTTCTCCTGGCGCGAAAATTGCGTGACCATGTTGTTTCGCGACAGGCGGCCGGGTCCATTGTAATGATTGGATCCATGTATGGTGTCGTCGGTTCTTATCCCGATGCCTATGCCGGCGTCACTGTCGCCAGCCCGGTGCAGTATCATGCGCTAAAAGGGGGGATCATCCACATGACCCGACATCTGGCAGTCTATTGGGCAAAAGATAATGTACGTGTGAACTGCCTGAGCCC
>JAGQQS010001131.1 GCA_020426105.1 Planctomycetaceae bacterium | reverse complement strand
CCGCCCGGACAAGCCGGACGGAAGCAGTGGTTTTCTTTTTGATGCGGAATGTAGCTGCCAGTTGTCGCTGCCGACCGGGGTAAACCCGGCGGAAAGCGAGCAAACTCAAGACCTCCACACCTCCTTTTCGGCTTTCGGCTTTGTTCCTTCGCCCCATGCTTCCGTCGGGCTCGCCCCGGCGGAGCAATCAACTGGCAGCTACAGGTCAACATGGGAATCGCTGCCGACTGAATTGCGGACCGCTGTCGCAACCGGCAAACTTCCCGGTGCATCGCCGTAGTTGATTGAGGCGGCATCTTTTGTTGCGCAATGCTGCCGAGGTGCAACGATTCGCAGACCTGAATCCGAGAGTACAGTGATATCACGAGGCGAAATATGTCCGACGAAGTCAGTGATGATCGGGATGAGCGATTGGCAGTTGTGTTTGACCAATTAATGCAGGATTCGAAAGGCGAGTCGGCACAGAAAAAGCTCGACGATGCCATTCGAAAACACCCTGATCTGGCTACTGACCTTCGCGAGCTGTTTGCGACGGCTCAGATCGCCGATGACATCGCTCTGCTGCAGTCCTCTGACTTGAATCATCTGACCGGCGGAGGTTCGCGGACATCGACGATCGCGGGATCCATAGGCACGGGTTCCGCCATCGGCACTTCGATCGGCGAATACGAACTTCGCGCGGAACTCGGACGCGGAGGAATGGGCGTCGTTTATCGGGCGTTCCAGGCCAGCCTGCAGCGCACGGTGGCCCTGAAGATGATACCCAACGCAGCGTTTGCCGCATCACAGGATCTGGCCAGACTCCGCGCGGAAGCGCTGGCCGCAGCGCGGCTGAATCACCCGAATATCGTGCCCGTGTATGAGGTGGGCGAGCAAAACAGCCAGCCATGGTTCAGTATGCAGTTTATCGAAGGCACGACTCTGTCGCAGCGTCTGATGAGCGGTCCGATGAAACCGCGTGATGCCGTCGCGTTGCTGATCCCGATCGTGGAAGCCATCGGATCGGCCCATCGGGCAGGCGTGTTGCATCGGGACCTGAAGCCCAGCAATATTCTGATCGACTCCAACGGCACTCCATATGTCACTGACTTTGGATTGGCGAAACGAGTCAACGTCGATGAACAATCACTGGCATCGGACACGACTGGCTCCGATTTTTCCAGTCTGACTTTGAGTGGAGCGATTCTGGGCACGCCCGCGTGGATGTCACCCGAACAGGCGGCGGGGCAAACGGACTCGATCAATGTCGCCACAGATATCTACAGTCTGGGAGCTGTGCTGTTTGCCATGCTTACCGGTCGTCCGCCGTTTCAAGCCGCCTCACCGCTTGATACTGTGCTCATGGTGATGGAACAGGATCCGCCGAATATTCGCATGCTTAATCGCGCGGTCGATTCAGATCTGGAAATGGTCGTGATGAAATGCCTGCAGAAGCCCCAGGATCTGCGATATGCTTCCGCCGGTGCACTGGCATCAGATCTCCGCGCCTGGCTGAACAATGAACCAGTGAGTGCTCGGTCATCGACCATCGCGCAAGTGATGACACGGCTGTTTCGGGAATCCCATCATGCAGCGATTCTGCAAAACTGGGGCTTGCTTTGGATGTGGCACAGTCTTGTCGTATTACTGCTTTGCCTGACGACGAATTTTATGCAGTTCAGGGGAGTGACGGATCGCTGGCCCTTTGTGGGGCTCTGGGTGATCGGGCTGGGGTTCTGGGCCGCAATTTTCTGGAATCTGCGTCACCGGGCCGGGCCGATCACAGCCGTTGAGCGACAAATTGCTCACGTGTGGGGTGGAAGTATGATCGCCTCTTCGATGCTGTTCTGGGTGGAATCGATCATGGACCGTCCGGTCCTGGAGTTTTCTCCGGTGCTGGGGGCAATTGCGGGCATGGTTTTTCTGGCAAAAGCCGGAATTTTGTCCGGGAGTTTTTATATTCAGTCGGCAGTCATGTTTGCCACCGCGCTGGTCATGGCGGCTATTGAACACAGTGATTTGCCGGATTTCAGCGTTTCTTTGTTCGGAGTCATGTCGGCACTGACGTTCTTCCTGCCTGGGTTAAAATACTATCGGCAGCAACGGCGATCTGTGCGATAATGCGGGATGCGGGTTCATGTGCAAACGAGATGGCATCGGTCCCTGGCGAACGGCCTCGCCGAGATGAGTTCCGACTCTGAACCTGCAGAAATTGCCGGTCAATCGATTCCAGAACAGGCCTGGAGGCAACGATGATGAATTCATGGATGAAACTCACCGCGGCTGGACTGTTGTTCGCCGCAGGTTGTGCAGAACAGCCAGCGCGGAGCGCCCCCGGATTTTCTCGCGATGAAACCGGAGCTATCATCGAAAGCCGCGAAGCGGAATCTCCCGAATCCTTCGCCGCTGCCGAGTCTGGTGAATCGCCCTTCACAGATTTGGCCGAACCAGAAGTTGGTGAACCGGCATCGAGCGAACCGGCATCGAGCTATACTTCAGCCGACGAGTATTCGTTCGGAAATGTGGAGGAGATGGTTCCTGACCCGCCGCAGCTTGTACTCCCGGGACGCACGGCGACCCCGCCCGCGCCTCGAAAAAAAATCGGCGTTACGGGTGATGCGATCTTACCGGGAGATGCGTCTGTCCGCGGTCCGAATATTCGGTCCGGTGGCGGGCCGCAGATTTCTACAAAGGTCAGGCGTTCGGGGGTGGCGAAAGAACGACACGGGTATTCACCAGAACGTGTGTACTTTGCGACCAATCGGGAACCTGAGCGGACGGCAGCCGCGGCACAGGATCCCGATTTGTATTTCGGTGGTGACCGTGGGCCTCTTGTCTACGGGACCTGCGAAGTGAGCATTCCCTATAAACGCAACCCGGGGTCATTGCCGGAACCTTCGATCCTCCGGCTGGAGTTTTCGCAGGATCCGGCAAAGCATGTGGTCCTGATGGAAATCGAACTTTTGCCAAACGCCGACTTCTGGAAACAGCTGCGTGCGGCCGTCGATGCATCTCCCGAAAAACAGCTGATGCTCTTTGTGCATGGCTACTGTGCTACATTCCGCGATGCTGCCCGCCGCACGGCGCAGGTGGCGTACGACATGAACTATCAGGGTCCCTCGATGTTCTTCAGCTGGCCGGCGGGAGCGGAATCTGAAAGTTTTGAGGAGAAAGCCAACTATCTGAAGGACTTGCGACGTGCCGAAGAATCTGACGAAGATCTGATTACTGTTCTCGCGGGCATCAGCAGATATTCCGGAGCTCAGAACATTCACCTCGTCGCGCACAGCATGGGAAATTTTGTCTTAACCGAAGCGTTGAAGACAATTGATGACAGACGACCGGCAGGCACGGCCCAGGTGCCGCTGTTCGCTCAGGTTGCACTTGCCGCGCCCGATATCAATGCGCGGGAATTCGTGGAACGCACGGGGGAACGGATTCTGCCCTTCAGCCGACGCTTCACGGTCTATGCATCAAAGCAGGATAAAGCACTTCGACTTTCCAAAGCTGTCAACGGATTTGAGCCGCTGGGGTTTCTGAATGAATACACACAAATCGGCGCAAAAAAACGGCTCTTTGATTTAGTGGACGTGTCACAGCTGACGACAGGCTGGTTCGACACTGGTCATATTTACTACGGGGACATGCCGGAAATGATTTCGGACTTCAAATACCTGTTTCGAGGTGTTCAGGCACGTTCGTTACAGCGCGGACTGGCTGAGACCCCGCCAATTTATCGGCTCGCACGACGCGGAGAGTAACGTCTGCCTCACACGGTCATCAATAAAAGATTGGCGAGCGGCATGCGTCAGCTTGCTGGTACAAATTGAGTGCCATTGGCCGAACGTGGTCGCGGAAGTGTCATCAGATTGAAACAGCAGGCCGGTGCATGTCCTGAGTTGCCCCGAACGGATCGGCCGTTCCTGCTCAATCACAGCAGGCCTTGAAGCCGGGGGGTGAACACCCATTCGGTCTGAAGGTTGCTCCGGCAAAAGTCGCTGTTGTGTGAGTCCGGGATTCGTCGTAAAAAACGCGAATGATGCCTCTTCTCTCTGCTAAACTTTGCCACCGCGCGTTGATTCGGACAAGCATTCGATCCTGGAGAAAAACCGGTAGAACGCTGACCGCACTCACGCTCCTGTTATTCGGTGCTTGCACGTTTTCTCTTCACATCACTGCGCGAGGCGACGAAGTCCCCGCTGCGCCCGATCAGCATCTTCCCGCAGGCAGTTTGAACAACGCGAACGGCCATATTTCCGACGGATCTCAGAGTCCTGCCTGGTTGCCCGGGCCGCAACCGTTGAGTTTTCGATCGGCGCTCTTCGGAGCACCCGATTTCCTGCAATACGATGTCCCGTTTATCGCACCCGTCATCGTCGCCGATGTGAAATCAGAGGTATCAGACGAATCACACTCAAAACGGCAGTCAAACATTCAGCTGGTTTCCGCTGACTCGACAACCACATTTCTACGGGCTCGAAATTCGGGCAACACCTCGATCGCCACTGCCACTGATGAGACCCCTCAACAGGTTGCGCCGCAGAATAACTCAGTCCCATTGCCGTCTGACGCGGCTGGAGGCGGCAACGGAGGAAACGTGACGGTGATCCCTGCGCAGGCAGCGGCGCCAGTGGCACAGGGTGTTCAGAATCCCGCGCCCGAGGTGCCGCCCGCGGCCGAGAACAAACCGCCTGTCAACACGCCTGCGGAAATTCCGGTTCCCGATGCAGCAGCACCTTCGATTACGCTCGAAACGATTGCAGCCCAGCGCACGGCTGCCGATCAACTGCCGGATCTGAGTGATGAAGTTAAAGCGCAGCTGGCAACGTCTTTTCAGCATGCGGCCGACGTGATTACGCAAAAATCAGAAATTGACAGGAAAATCGCGGAGCTGAAAGCGGAAAAGGAAAATGGTCCGACGAAGATTGCCGAAATTCGCGCTCTGTTAAATCAACCGCCACCGAAATCAGAACCCGAATTTCCGCTGGGCGCAAGTGTCTCTGAGCTGGATCAACTGCGACTGGCGGATGACGAGAAAGCGGCGGAGGCACAACGCAACCTGGAGGCCTGGGATGCGAAAGCCAAAATACGGGCAGAAAAAAAGCCGCAGATGCCAGCCCTGATTGAGACCACACGAAAGGAGCTGGCAGACGCGGAAAAGGCAGTTTCAATTGCTGCGCCCGACGGAGAATTACCAGTCCTCGGCGCCGCACGTCGCCTTGATCAGGCAGCAATCGTACTGTTGCTGAAATCTCAACTGGAACTTTATCGCGTCGAACAGATTCGCTACGAAGCATTGAATGAATTATTTCCGCTGCAGCGCGATTTGCTGACCCGCATCAAAAACGCAGCCGATAAGCGCGTCGAAATGTGGAAGACCATCCTTGCCGACGCGAGACGTGATGAAAGTGCTCGTCAGGCACAGGAGGCCCGGGAGAAGCTGCGGAATGCGCACCCGACGCTGCGCGAT
>JAGQQS010001130.1 GCA_020426105.1 Planctomycetaceae bacterium | reverse complement strand
TCCACATGATCGCCATGGGCCAGGCTCTGCCAACCGACCAGCGGCGCACGGTCGGATTCTCCGACGGCCCCTCGATTCCGGCAGGGGCCGACCAGAAATCCAGCGTCAGAGTACTGATCACGAAAAATCCGATCGCAATCACGATGCTGATCCAGAACTGCTGCCCAAAGAATACAACCGTGCTGTCCGTCTGCAACAGGGTGTTGAGTCGTTCGACGACACTGATCGTTTCCAGCGCGGCGGGAATTCCGTTTAAGGTTTTCGAAATTGTGTGGGGAATGGAGCCCGCTGGAAACGCCGCCAGTCCGCTGACAATCAGATCCGGCAGCACAAAGATCAGGGCCAGAACCGCCCCCGCCATACCCGCAGCACGGCCCGATGTCGCGCAACGCACACTGCAGAACAGAGCAAAATTCGCGACAAGGATCATCCATGCGGCCAACGCGATGTACGAGGCGATGATCTGTTGCCAAAGAACACCTCCCAACGTGATCGCCAGAAACGTGAACGGCAGCTGAATGACCAGAAGCATGAGCGAACTAACGAGCCGCGAGGTCGATTTTCCAAGTGTGATTGAGAGTGAGGTCATTCCGGCCAGACGCAGCAACGCGAACGTGCCGGCATCTTTTTCTTCCGTCACGGCCGTCACAAAATAGCTGACGCCGGAGACCGTAATCAGCAGCACATTCAGGTAACAGATCAATTCAAAAAATCGCAACCCGGTACGACTGGTCCCGAATGAATCGATGAACGCGGCCGAGATCGAAAAGAACATGATGAACGAAAACGCCGCACGCACGATGTGTGGATAGATGGATTTTGAATCCATCTTCAGGGTCCAGTTAAACAGGGTCAGTGTTCCTGAGATCACGTCCGGACACCTCGCGTTGTCAGATCCATAAACGCCTGATTCAGATGTCGTCGTTGCTGGCTGAATGACGTGATGATAAGCTCAAGCGTCAACAGAGCTTTCAGAAAGTCGTTGGCAGAAGCTGACGCTGCCAGCTGAATATTGAAGTCACGTCCGGTTGCAAATTCCGGTTCTTTCACGTCATCCACGCATGGCAGAGACCGAATTCGGGTGATTGCATTGTCGTAAACGGACGCCAGACGCAGCGTATAAGTGGGCAGTTCGTCCGGAGATTCAAGCAGCGCATCCATGGGGCCACTGAATTTTACCTGTCCCCGATCGATAATGGTGACGCTGTCGCAGAGTTCTGCCAGCTCACTCAGAATGTGCGAACTGATAAATACCGTCTTTCCCATGCGCCGCAGCTCCCGAAGAATCTCCATCAGTTCGATTCTGGCACGAGGATCCAGACCGCTCGCGGGCTCATCCAGCAGCAACAAGTCCGGGTCATGGACCAGCACGCGGGCCAGACTGACACGCTGCTGCATTCCGCGTGAGAGACTGCTGATCAGATCATCCCGACGCCCGTCCATGTCGGTCAATGTCAGCACGTCATGGATCACCTGGTCTCGCTGCCTGACCTGCAGACCGTAAGCGGCTGCGAAAAAATCGAGGTATTCGAAAACTGTCATCTGACGGTACATGCTGAAGTG
>JAGQQS010001129.1 GCA_020426105.1 Planctomycetaceae bacterium | reverse complement strand
AACCGATCGCCTGCTGCCGGTGCAGAACGAATTGCGTGTTACCTGTCACCGTATGGAATTCTTTGAATTTCTTTCTGTTTCCGACAGCACGCCACTCATCCGGTGGGCAGGCGGTTGAAGAATTTTGACCATCCTTTTCCGAGTTGCAGGCAACGCAGGACGCCGGACCTGATCTCCGGTACACCGCATTTTCCGCCCCACCAGCAGATTTGGCAGCTTTGAGAACTGATTCTGTGCTAAAAATGGCGAATCAATTCTCCGCTGACGCAAAAATCACCCGGACACACACAATGGCGCTTCCAACCGGTGGCGGATGCCTTAGAGTCACGCCTGCTGCGAACATCGATTGGTCGCACACCTTCTACGTCAGAACCAGAGACACAGGCCGAATTCTACGGAACAGACTCGTATGGCTTTCCCGAAACCGTTTTTCCGTTGGCGTCCCCATCCATGGCATGGGCTCGAAGTCGGTCCGAATCCTCCTCATCTTGTGAACGCGTTTATCGAAATCTCGCCTTTTGATCTCGTCAAATACGAAGTCGATAAAGTGACGGGGTACCTTCGTGTTGATCGGCCACAGCGGACGTCATCGCAGCCCCCGGCGTTATATGGATTTGTCCCGCGCACATTCTGCGGATCTCGGGTAGCCGAACTGATGCCCAAGGCGCGAAAGGGCGACGGAGATCCGCTGGATATTTGTGTGCTCAGCGAACGACCAATTACAAAATCCGAGGTGATTGTCACTGTGCGTGTAATCGGTGGCCTGCCTATGCTCGACGGTGGCGAAGCTGATGATAAGATCATCGGCGTACTTGCTCAGGACATGATCTGGTCGCATGTCGAAGATCTGGATGAACTGCCTCAGGCTCTCGTGCAGCGATTGCGGCACTACTTTACAACTTACAAAGTCATGCCCGGAGACACGACGCAACAGGTTTCCATCGACCATATTTACGATCGTGCGCACGCGGAAAAAGTAATTCTGGCGGCGATGGCAGATTATGACGACGAATTTGGCGGCGCGTGATGCGATGCTAAACCAAGTGCCGTTAAGCTCGCCCCGTGGGTTCACCGCGCCTTTCGCTACAAAAACACGGTGATTTCCTGTCGCAACGGCTCTGTAAGTCCCCTGAGGGCAACTCAGGGGGGGCTTAAATCGGGAGCCTGCATGACTGAGAGGGCGATGGCTGCGTGAGTCGCGCCTGCCCCGTTGAGAATTACTGGCAGGCATGTCTGCGATCGCGATACGCACAGATTTTTCTCATTATCAACAGAAAAATCGCACGATTCCGCTGAATCAGGCTCGTCAAGCACGCGTTTATTGACTCGATGCTTGACACCTGCCGCCCAGAAAATACGCTATAACAATACCAACCGTTCAAAATCGGCGGAATTCCCCTCCGTTTCACACCCCAAAGTTTTGAACACAACTACCAAAATTCGGCACGAAGTCGAAACTGTCCAATCACTGCAGGAGTGATCACATGAAGTTCGCTCAGTGTTCTATGGCGTCGATGACGCTCTTTGCCACGCTGTTTTCGTCCGGATTGCTTGCTGCTGAGGAAGCAAGGATTGAGTTGAGTCCGCTGAGTGACGCGGGAACAGTCGTCATACGCAGTCGCGACGCCCGGCAACAGTTGCTTGTGACGTCGATCGCCGCTGATGGCACTCTGTCCGACGCGACTCGCGATGCCGCCTGGGTCGTGTCCGATCCGGCGGTACTCTCAATCGATTCGACTGGCATGGCGGTTCCGACGGGTGATGGCGAGGTTTCCGTGACCGCAACAGTCGGTGACAAAACCACCACCGTTCATGTGGCAGTTAGTGGCTTT
>JAGQQS010001128.1:2216-2980 GCA_020426105.1 Planctomycetaceae bacterium | reverse complement strand
TTCGATTTGCTGCGTCCAGATTTCGCGTCCCGAATCGGCCGCATAGCAGACAACCGACTCCATCGAGCCTCGCTGTTCCTGCGTAAACAGCAATTTGCCGGCAACAACGAACGAAGACCAGCCCGGTCCAACGCCGATTTTCCAGATGAGTTCCGGTGGATTTGCAGCCCAGTCCGCTGCCAACACGGGACCGCGTTGGCGGCTCGCCCGATCCGCACCGCGAAATCCCGGCCATTCAGGATTCATGAGCCATTGTTCAATATCCGAGCGATCAAAGACCACCCTATTTGCAGCGGGTGGCTGGTTTTGCCTGGCAAGAATCTGATCTTCCGGGGAATGGGTCCACCGCCAATCCAGGTCAACGGCAAAATTCCCCCACATCCCGTCACTTTTCAGTAACGCCGAAAACCCAAACCCCATACCGGCGAACAGGATGGCCAACAGTGTGCGGCGAAATGACAGTATGCGGCCGAAGAGAATCGCTGCAATGCCGAACGCTGCGGTGCCCATCGGGATTGTCAGGACCATTACAGCTGGACCGCGCATGGATTTGTCGATCGCGAGCAGCGTGATCGCGGCGATACCGACGACTCCGACGATACCCGCGAATTTTTCTTTCCATGTGGCACGGCTTAGAGCCAGCCACCAAACCATGATCAGGAGTCCGCAGAGGATCGGCCCGAACGCGGCTGACATCCATAAGTTCGGCGGTCCATCATCGATGAGACTCGGAATCACGCGTGCGATTCCCATTCCGGCCAGTA
>JAGQQS010001128.1:0-2134 GCA_020426105.1 Planctomycetaceae bacterium | reverse complement strand
CGTTCCCGATCCCTCGTCGCTCATAGATTCCCTCCGTCGTCACGCGAACAGTCGATACACTTGTCACCGGAAGTCAGTTCAGCCTACGATCCCGCTGCCGCAAAATATATCGGCATACCGGTGAGATTCTTTTGTCGCCGGTGTTCCGCATCGAGCGTTGTATCGGCTCGCCGCGTCAGGAGCAATTCATGCAGGAAAAACCACGATGAATTCACACCGGAAAGTTGTCATTGTGACCGGGGGCGGAACCGGTGTCGGCCGGGCGACATCCCTCGCAATGGCGCGCCTTGGTTACAATGTCATCGTGAATTATTCTCGTTCGCGCCAGGAAGCCGATACAACCGTCGCCGATGTTGCGGCATTAGGTGTGAATGCACTCGCTTATCAGGCAGATGTGGCGGATGACACGGCCTGCCGCGCGATGGCGGCATTTACCCTCGAATCGCTCGGACGCATTGACGTCCTCGTGAACTGCGCCGGCACAACCGATTTCATCCCGTTCCATGATCTCGACGCAGTTACCGATGAATCATGGGAGCGACTTTACAAAGTGAATGTCGTAGGGGCTTTCCACTGCGCTCGCGCGGTCCGCGAACCGATGCTGGCCTCAGGTGACGGCATCATTATCAACGTCTCCAGCGTCGCGGCTCAGCTGGGGCAGGGCAGTTCCATTCCCTACTGTTGCACCAAAGCAGCACTCGACAATCTGACCGTTTCCCTCGCCCGCACATTGGCGCCACAGATCCGCGTGAACGGCGTTGCTCCCGGCTTTATTGACGGTCGCTGGACGCGCGGCGGACTTGGACCTAAGTACGACACCATTAAACAGGCCTATGAAAAGACGTTACCACTGGGTTGCGTCTGTCAGCCGGAAGATATTGCCGACGGCATCGTCAGTCTGATTACCGGCAGTCGCCTGGTGACTGGCCAGACGCTGACGGTCGATGCAGGCATGATGATTGCAGGATTTCATGTAAAGTTTGACTGAGGTGGCAGCATGCAGTGGATTGATCGAACGCGATTAAAGACAGAGACTCTGGCGGGGACGTTCCTGAATCTGGGCTCGGCGTCCGTCGTCGAAATTGCCGCAGAAACTGGATTTGACTGGCTGCTGATTGATCTGGAGCACGGTTCAGGTACGGTGGCAGACCTTCGCGGGCAGCTGCTTGCCACACGCGGCACGAACGCAGCTCCCATTGTCCGAATTGCTTCGGCAGATCCGGACGTGGTAAAATTTGTGATGGACAGCGGCGCTGCGGGCGTGATGTTTCCGTACGTCGCCAATGCTCAGGAAGCCGCCCGGTGCGTGCAAATGATGAAGTATCCGCCTGTCGGGACGCGCGGGGTGGCAGGGATTATCCGCGCGACAAGTTACGGGCGTCAGTGGCAGGAATACCAGGCACAGGCAAATCGTGAGTCGCTGGTCATTGTGCAGATTGAAACACCGGATGCGGCAGATTCAGCGGACGAAATAGCAGCCGTCCCCGGAGTTGATGTGCTGTTTGTCGGACCATTGGATCTGTCCGTTAACCTCGGGCATCCTGGTGATTTCACCCCGCCTGCTTTCATTCAGCATCTGAAAAATGTTATTGCGGCTTGTCAGCGGCACGGCAAAGCGGCTGGAATTCTGTCGCGTCCGGAACTCATGGACTCCCATCTGCAGCTCGGCTTCCGCTTCGTCGCACTTGGTTCCGACGCCGGCGCGATCGTGACCGGGCTGACCAATTCGTTGAAAGCCATGAGGAAGCAGCACTGAGTCAAGGGGTCCTGAACCAAACGTGCGCAGCTCCCGCTATTGGGCCATGGGTTCCAGCTGCCTTCTCTGAGTTGAGCACTTACTTACCCCGAACGTTCCCGAACTGCTCGATGTGCAGACGTGAAGAAAACCGGAATCCATACTCAGCCGCAAGTCGCGGCAGCCAGGCAGTTCGCTCGGCGAGTTCTTCACGGGATCTGGCCTGCGGCATCAGCCAGACGATGCCGGGATCAATGCTTTGGAAATTGGACAGCCAGGCCCGCACTTCGTCAACGTCCTTTGGCTGATCGATCACAAATTTCAAAATACACTCGTAACGTGACAACAATCCGCGAATCACATCCGGGCGAAACCGTGCTCTGTCGTGGCGAGCGCGCC
>JAGQQS010001127.1 GCA_020426105.1 Planctomycetaceae bacterium | reverse complement strand
CCCCCAGTGGCCGCCTGGCGGCGGCCAGCATTCAGGGACGATCGGCCACACTGAACGACCCGGAGTTTCTGAGTTTTGATGGCGAGAAGGGAGTCACCAGGGTAAACTCTTGTGTGGGTTCGTTTGAGGAATCAGGAGATACGTTATGACTGAGAAATCATTTGAGTCCGATCCCTTAACGGTCGAAGTCATACGTGCGGATCGTCGGTATCCCATGTTGCCTGAGGCGCGGCACAGTCCGCCACACAATCGCCTTCGTGAACTCGAAGTCCAGCCGTGGGAGGAAACGTTACCTGAACGACTGTCGCGAGCCGTTTCGCAGCAGCTGCCGTGGCATGGAATAAAGCTCGCCGAAACGTCGGATCGTGAAACCATCGTCAGAGCATATATCAACAGCCTGAAACAGCTGGGCCAGTACCGGAGCGATGTGGAGAATCTTGTCGGCGAAGCGTGTCGTGCCAACCTGAAGTTCCGTCAAGGTGCGGGGGAAACGCATTTCGAAGCGCGTGACGCAATCCTGACAACCAAGCTGAACGAAATGATGGCTCCGGCGTTTTCCGCATGGAAGCCGGCAGAAAATATTGTGAGTGCTGAACTGCTGTCACATCCCGCCGAATACTACTTTCAGCAGTTTGATACAGCGCTTTCCGACGAAGTGGCGAATTTTTCGCTTCAATTCTTCGAATTGTTGAAACGCATGGTCGATCTGAAGTTGTTCGGATTGGTCGAATGGTTGCCAAAACAGTGTTGTCGCTATCACTTCTTCCGCCGCGTCGTGATTCAGGGAGCCGCAGAGAGGACAGAAACGGTCGCGGAGGATTGGGAGCGCGGGTTCGACAGCAATTCCCGAGGACGCGTCGTCGGCAATCGCAGGACGACCAGGAAGCAAAGTGTCAAGCATGAGATCCGGTTCGCCCGGCACGAGCATGAACTGATCAACGCCGTTCGCACGAGTATTCGCAACAGTGCTGTCAGCATGCCGCCTCCGATCGTTCGATTAATCGAATCGGTGCCGGAATGGCTGTACCCGTTCGTCGAAGTGATCGATGGTCAGATCGTCCGCGAACGTATTGTTGAACGGGATATTGCGGTTGAGGACTGGACTCAGGTCGATGTACGCGATGAACCGATCATCGACGTTGATCCGGGTATCGTGATCGGTCCGTTTGTCTTAAGCGGCTGGGGCTCCGTCGAAATCCGGAAGGAACAGGAACGCCGCCAGGCGATCGAGCAAGCGGCGACACAGAAATTACACAATCGCCTGGCTCCTGTGCTGGTCGCCGCGTCGATTGGACTCAGTGGTATGGCTCTGTGGCTCGAGTATCGCTGGATGCAGGGCGATGGGGGATTATTGTTTGTGATCCTGGCGACCGCGACTGCGATCGGCGCAGCATGGCAGGCATTTTCGGATCATGCGATTCGTCATCGGTTTGCCGCCCCGACGTTTTATGTGCAGTGTCTGACGATCTGTGCGGCCACGTCCCTGCTGCTGGCAGAATGGGGCATCGCGCGGATGTTCAATTCTCTGTCGTGGGTGACCCCGGTCGTTCTGGGGGCGGCAGCTTTTCTCTGTTACCATGTTGGACGACTGTTCCGATAGTGGATCGTTCTTGCTGAAACACCAATTGGTCTCACGGGATGCGTATTATGAGTGTGGACTGGCCCTGGTTGCTGCGCTACAAGGAGAAGATCACGCCTGCGGTTCAGCTCGGATGTCTTGCCTGGGTATTTCTGACCGTCGGTGCATATGGTCTATACTCAATTAACAGTGCCAGACCAACGCCGCTGCCCGATGCCGTGAACGATCCACCGAAGAGCCTTGATACTGTTCGCCCTCTCGAAATATCCGGGAGCCCCGAACTTCAGACGGACCTGGACCGCGCCAACCGGCAACTGAACATTCTCACCCAGGAAAACCGCGAGCTGGCGTCCCGGCTGGAACGAGAAGGCGAAGTCAATCGACGCAACTCCATTACGGAATCCCAGTTGGCCGTGATCAAAGCGAAAACAGCGGCTCTGGCCGCACAAGCGAAAACGGCGGCGCTCGACCTGGGTAAGATCAAACAACTTCAAACCGACTGGGCGGCATTGGAGGCATCCCTGATTAAAGGAGAAGCCGGACGTCGGATTGTCGCCAGCCCCGAACAGTTGCAACTGGTCGTGGATATCTGGCAGCGAGAACGACCGTCCGCCGATACGATCGCTGGCTGGGAGACGGAACTGAACGCACTGACGCAGCCGATCACCCAGGTAACTCCGGACCAGGCCACCATTTCGATCACGGACGAGCATGCAAAGATGCTGACTGACCTGGGTCAGAAACTCAAAACTCAGGCCACCGAATTTGAACGCCAAAAGTTGCTGCTTGAATCGATTCGGCGAGAAACCTCTGCAACCAAACCGGCCGATCTGACACTCGCCGAGTCCATCGAGCAGTATCGCGGACAACAGGAAAAGGCGGAAGCCGATCGATTGGCCGCGGTGAGGGCAGCGGCCAGGTCTCAGGCGGAAAAAGAAAGTGCGGAACGGATCGCGGCTTCCGAACGAGAACGAGTAGAGGCCGTGACAAAGCTGAAAGAGCAGGAAATTGAGACTGAGAAGCAGCGATTGGCGGACGAGGCCAAAAAGGTGGAAGACGATCGAAAATGGGCGAAGCTGGAGCGTGAAATGCAAAGCGACATGAACGAAATCAAAGGACTCTTGTTGGCCTACACAGCACCCGGTTTTACGTATCGACCTGACAACACTAAGGGGCCGGTTTCATATTCGCTCATCAAGAGTTCCGGCGGCCTGGAACCGACACACAAGGGGCTCAGCAGTCTGTTCTTTATCGCTGTCGGGAACAGTGACCGTGACCGCGGCGGACTCCCACGCGGCGTCGGCGGAATGATTGCTCAGGAGACCCCGATCGCCCCGATTGAACGGGCTCAGGAATTGTTAAGAAAGTACGGCGAGCTCATGGTTCGGAAGGGGATGCTGGCACCTTAACAAAGCGCACTGCGACGGGTAGATGCTGGCCAGACTAACGGCAAAATCGAAGGCAGAAAGTGGCACCCATACCGGCTGACAGACCTACCCCAATGCCAGCCAATATGCCAGCCATCCACATTGAGGCCCCACAACGACTTAAGTGCGTTTTTTAAGACAAGTGTCTTGTATCCGTATGTACTAACACTACACCTGTGACGCCACTTGGCGGATCCGAGATCCACCGGGGCCGGCACGAGGCGACTAAAACGACATGGCTGAGCCCGCTGAACCCCCTCAAAATCCTCAACCGACGGTCAACGTTCGGGGCCGCAATCGACCCTATCTCGAGTGCCGCCGCATCCGCCGCAGAGACTATTATTTGCTCGAACGAGTGGGCCGTCCACACCGCGAATCGTACCTTGCCTTCGACAGTTTGGCCGGGGAGGGTGGCAGCTTTTTCCAAGTGTTATCGCTGCCCGATGGCGAGGCCGCCAGGCAGCTACGGCGCGTGCAGAGACGACTCAAGAGCGATGCGTTTCCGCGAGTCGTGGAATGGCAAAAACACCGTCATCAGATTGATGTCGCTTTGACATGGATCGAAGGCATCAGTCTGGCCGACTATCTGCAGAACATTCGCGAAGGACGCAGGCCACCTGTGGAGCCTGAACAGGCCGTTCGACTGGTCAGGGGACTGGCTCACGGCGTCTGTCACCTGCATCGTCAACTGCAGGTCAATCATGGGGATATCCAGCCCGCCAACGTCATCATCACTTCGGATCCCAGCCGCCTGCGACTGATCGATTTTGGAAGTGCCTGGACCACCGACTGGACCA
>JAGQQS010001126.1 GCA_020426105.1 Planctomycetaceae bacterium | reverse complement strand
AAATACGTGACCGGCGAAAGCTCTTCTGTGTCCGGCAGTTCAGGGATCTCAATTCCGAAATCGACCTTCATCCGTGTTTTCAGCGACAGATTTGTATCGATTTCGCCTTCATCCCATGACAGCGCATAACGATTGCCGGCGCGGCCTCGTTCCAGCATCACCGGAATCAGAATCAGGGGTGCGTCGCGGGATGTCTCCGGGGCATTCGGTTCGTACCACCGCAGAAATCCGAGCGCGAGATACAGGACGTTCACACCCTGTTCCTGCATCAGCGTCGTACCATCCGCCATCAGCAAAGCCAGGCGACGGTCGAGTTCTTCTGGTGCCAGAATCGTGTGCAGCACGTCATCGGCAACTGAAACGTCGTCGGTCTTCCCTGAGCCTGTGGATTGCGAATTAGCCCCGACAGTTCCTCCCATGCCAGGCCCGTTGGGCGCTGTCTCTGCCCCCTGCTTCTTCGTGCGGCGTCTGGGAGGTGACCTTGCCATTTCAGTCGCGGAAATGGTCGATGGCATTTCGCTGCCCGTGGTCGATAACTCCGCCGGGGTTGACGATTCTTCGGCAACTCCTTCTTCAAACCGCATGGTCCTGCCGTCACGCACGAGCATCTGAAAGACGGCAAGTGATGACTCATCAACAATCTCAATCGACGCTCCGTGACTCTGCTCGCGCGGCGTTGATAACATGCGATTGGCTGTTGTCAGTTCCAGCAGATCGCGACGGGCAAGTTCGAAATGTTTCAGCAGTTGATCAGGTTGTGGCATGTTCGCGGTTGTAAGTGGCTGTTGAAGGAGTGCGGGAATCAGGCGGTCGTCGTTATGAATCGCACCTGGGGGCATGCAGGGTCCGACGGGAATGTCAATTAGCCCCTGCAAATCCGAATCCGCTGGGCTGCAGGATGATACAGGATTTTACAGCCCGCGGGTACGTTCATAGTGACCGCGGGCGATTCACGGATTTCGGTCATTGATCAAGGGGTCCAATTCCGGGAGGGCGAAGCTCCTGCTGAGCCGCGAGTGCAACGGCGCGGCAGGAGCCTCGTCCTCACAGGTTACGAACGCCGATTTTTATGCTGATGTGCGGCAGAAATCTGCCTTACCTTGGCAAAGCGTCCCAGCTGTCAATTCCGATGATCGGTAAGGCTGACGCAGCGGCCGCTGACCATTCGGATGTGTCGGCCTTGCGAAAGAGTTCGTAAATCGGACGTTGTCGATCCGGATCGGCAATGGTGCCGGGCTTGTTGGTCCATAGACCCAGTTTTAAGCCACCTTCGTGGGCATGATCTACATGGCGATGCCAGATGAGCGCATCAATCCCCGGTTGTCGGGCCACTTTCTCCCAGGCAAAAGCAAATCCCGCCGCCTGCAGACTTGCGCCTTCCGCACTGTCGAGACAGTGTATGCCCTGCTCGCTGAGGATAATCCGCCGAGGCTGCTGATTCCAAAGCAGTTCGGGTTGTTGCATGTATTGGCAAAGCACTTCCAGGTTCTTAAAGGTAATGTGCGGTGTATCAACCGACGGCGTTGCGAGCGGATCGAGCCACGTGCGTGGATTTCCCAGATCGTCGGGATAGGGATGCTGAGCAATATGCCATTCAAAGTCACCACGTTCGCGGGCCAGGCGTGCAAACTGGTTCAGAAATTCGCGCGTCGGATACGACTCCTGTTCGGTGACTCCGGGCATGCGGGCCGTCCAGAAGTGATCAAACGACAGATAGCACCGCCCATGGTCGGAATACTCGCGGACAGCATCGTGCGTCGCACGCACAGCTTTTTCGTATTCTGAAACGGCCTCTGCCAACGGCATCTGACCGAGGTTATACCAGACCTTCTGGGAGTTTACTTCATTGCCGACGATCCAGCCCCAGACCCGGCCGGAATCAGGATGACGTCCGCTGTAGCGTTCTGCCAGGAAAGCGATGATGGCTTTGTAGGTGCGAAGCCCTTCTGCGCTGGCCGTATTGAAACCGGCGATCGTAAAATCGCCATGCGCTTTGGGGTGAAGCATGATGGTATCACGTGCCGTCTGATGCGACGGGTAGGCCAGCAGAATGGCGTAGACCACAATCTTTGCATCACTCAGTGGTCGGATCTGTCGATCCAGGCTGGCCGCATAGGAGCGGCTTAAAAACCAGTCTTGATTATCGTGCCGAAATCGAATCGTGTCACCGTCCGGTTCAGGCCGAAACAGCGCCGTCAGGTCCATATTGATCGCCGCATGGTGAATTCCCAATGCGATCGCGTCATCAACCATCTGTACCTGCAGTCCTTTTTTCCCAGGCGGTTGAGGAAACGGCTGCGACTGAACCTCTTCTGCTGCCGCCGGCGTGAGCCCGGCAATTAACAATCCCAGAGCGGCCATGACAATGGCGGACCGTGCCGGGCGAGAACACAGTGTCTGTCTTGATTCCGTTGCAACCATGGTCATCTTTCGATTGGGGGGAAGTGTCTCCGGCGAGCCGCATGCGTCGGCTTGCCGGTACCTCTCCAGTCCATGATATCAAACGAGGAATCGTCGGTGTACCACCCGTCTGACGCCACGCCGCGCAGGGTGCAGTCGCGGATTTCGG
>JAGQQS010001125.1 GCA_020426105.1 Planctomycetaceae bacterium | reverse complement strand
GTGTCGAGCGTGATCATGCGCGTTCGCGTGGATTGATCCGACCCCGGTTCGTTGAATCCGATATGACCTGTTCGCCCGATCCCGAGCAGCTGGATGTCGATTCCTCCGGCGGCCACAATCTTCGCTTCATATTCGCGGCAGTAGTCCGCGATCTGCTCAACAGGAATCGTGCCGTCTGGTATATGCACATTCTCCGGTTTAATATCGATATGATTAAACAGATGCTCCTTCATGAACCGCACGTAGCTCTGAAGATCTTCCGGCTGCATCGGATAATATTCGTCAAGGTTGAATGTCACGACGTTGGCAAACGACAGACCTTCTTCCTTGTGCATTCGCACGAGTTCAGCATAGATGCTGGTCGGTGTGGATCCCGTAGCCAGGCCCAGTACGGCCGACTTCCCCTCGGCATGGCGGCTGCGGATCAACGTCGCGATTTCCGTCGCGACGTTGCGCGAGGCCTCACGGGAATTTTCCAGAATTGTACATCGCAGCTTTTCCAGCTGACACAGGTCCTGCCGTTGGTTCATGGGAGTTGTGATTTTCGGGGGTTGATAAATGTTCCGGGAATTCAGGTGGGAATCATCAATTCTAACGGCTGCCGAGGACTTTTCATGTGAACGGCCGTTCCTTTCGAAAAACGAGTCTGCAGCGGAATCTTTGGCTCGCCCCGTGGGTTCACAACGCCTTTGCGCTGCGAAAACGCGGTTTTCTTCGCACAAAAGCCCCGTGAGCCCCTGAAATAAACTCAGGGGGGCTTAAATCGGCAGCCTGCAGAGGAGAACGAACAGCGACTAATCCACGTCCGCGTCTGCCCGCAAAAGCGTCTTCATCGCACCGGTTAACACCTGCTCCACTTCCGGACCGACGCGGGAAACAATTCCCGTTTCGTAACCTCCCTGAGTGTAAGCAATACTGGTACCGATGTAACCCGGGCCGTAATCGCCATAGGCTGCCATGACAACAAAATTGTCCGGACTCATCTTCTGAGCGGCAAGTTGATATTCGACAAACAGTTCGCCTGGCATATGCAGGACCCGTGCTGTCCCAAGGCTCAGACAGGTGATCGGGATGCGATGTCCGCCCAATGTGCGGCGAAGGAAGGTCAGGTCCCTGGCGGCACGCAGTCGATCGGCTTCTTTTGCTCCAGGATCGTCCAGCTTCGCCATCAATTTGTTTTCAACCAATGTGTCCCTGACTGGCATCGCCACGGGCACCACCTGCCAACTGACATGGGCGGCGGAAATCGGTTGCTTCGTTTGTGACTCCCAGGCCTGTTGCATTCCGTCAGCCAGTCGCTGAGCCAGCACGGGCCGCGTTTCCCGTGAACCGTCGTTGTACTTGCCCGCAGCAACATTGCCCCCTGCACCGTCGAAGTGAATGAGAGGAACACCGGGCAGAGATTTTTCACGAAGTTCCCGGGCCATGCCGACAAAATCCCAGTTCACCGAGCCCTGGCCGTAATAACTCTGCGGGTGTGTGGCATAGTATGTCAGCACGGCGCAGGGGTGTTTGTTATGCCAGAATGTGATCAGCCGGACCAGAGGATCAATCGTGCCTTCCGGCGCTTCGCGAGCTGCCGGATTCCTGCCGCCACTACTTTGGCGCTGCAGGACAACTTTGCCGTCTGGTCCGAGAATGCGGCGGTTTGATGCAACCTGTTCTACTCGACCCGTTCCCAGTCCGATATGTGTGACTGGCCGCGCAGTACCGAGTGCTGTTTTCGCTGCTTCTGCAATCCGCCGCATAACATCTGCATCGAAGTCAGCGTTCGAATAACGGCGTTCCAGACCGTGTTCAGCCAGGAGTCGTTCGGTCGCAAAATCGCTGCCGGGTGCATCGTGCTGATGCAATGTGTGCAGTGCAACTCGTTCGGTTGTTGTCCCGACCGCTTCCGCCAGGGCTTCCCGGAACCGATCATGACTCTCGTTGGCGATTCCCACCCAATCGAATGCGCACAGGACGATCGGCTGGTCGGCTCCCAGCAGGACGATGCCCCGCGCGGTCAGCGGTGTCACAATTTCCATCGCAGGCTTCACGGCACCATTGCACAGTGGTGAACCGAGCGGAGGCGTCACATCAACCTGAAACGCGGCGACTTTCAGTGTCCGTACTTCGATTGCCCGTGCCGCTGTCGATATTCCAACGGGGGCGCTCCAGGCCAGGACCTGCCCGTCAGCCAGGAGCTTCTCTTTAAGTGCGTCGTAATCGATCGCCTGCACCGGAACATCGGATTTGATGGCCTGCATCGCGGCAGTCGCGGCCGACTGACCGAGAACCATAAAGACCGGCTCCATGCGAATCGACCCAAACGCGATGTGCGACGCGCTCAGGCA
>JAGQQS010000079.1 GCA_020426105.1 Planctomycetaceae bacterium | reverse complement strand
AGCCTCACAAAAATGCTTCACAGCGCTGCCTGACAGGGTGTGTCAGATCACAGCACTTGCGTGCCGACGTGTACGCCGAAGTGGCGGCCTGCACCGGTTGCTCCACAGATTCCAGGCGGGACTGACTCGAGCCTGTCGAAGCCAGAGGTGAAACCGTGGTCGTGTGACTGCCGTTCTCCCTTAGTGGTTGCTGAACGACCCGAGGCGCACCTGCGGCATTTTCATTGCTGCCTGAGTAATCCGATTGCTGTGCAGAGCGCTGCATTCGGCGACGACATTGGTGGCTAATGGCATGGTAATCGCTCTGACGTCAAAAATCAGCCACACACGTCGATATTCGAATCCGCGGCATTCTCTCACGTTCAAATCTCTGAGGTTTCTAATGTCTATCGCACTCTCCCGTGAGAACTCGCGTGCGAAGCGATCAACAGATGTATGCGCGCCGTCGCGGGTGCTGACAATCAACGCCCGAATGATCAACGATGCTTGCCGAAGGGCTGGATGCACTCAGTCCCTGATTGGGATTAGTTTCGTCACGCTCCTGTTCGGTGCCTCAGGTTTATTCGGGCAATTGCAAACTGCGCTGAACACCATCTGGGGTGTCAAGTCGAAACCTGACCGCGGCATTCGGGGCATTGTTCGTGACAGGTTTTTGTCATTTGTCATGGTGATGGGAATGGCGTTTCTTTTGTTGGCATCACTGATCGTTGCCGCCTCAATCGCAATGCTCGGTTCATCTTTTGGAAACCCGGCTGGATCGCTGGAGTGGATTGCTCAGGCTGTCAACCTGGGTGTGTCATTCAGCGTGATCACCCTGCTGTTTGCGCTGATGTTTAAGCTGTTGCCGGATGTCAGAATAGCCTGGAGCGACGTGTGGCTGGGAGCAGTCTTGACTGCAGCACTGTTCACGATCGGAAAATCCGCAATCGGCGCATATCTGGGTCGGAGCAGCATGGCGTCGTCGTATGGCGTGGCCGCTTCGTTTGTTGTACTCCTGGTGTGGGTGTACTACTCAGCGCAGATTTTGTTCTTTGGAGCTGAACTCACTCAGGTGTATGCCAACCAATTCGGATCCAGGATCGTTCCGGACAAAAATGCCGAGCCGCTGAACACGAAGCATGATACGTAAACAACTTCAGATTTACTCTACCGGCAACCGATTGTTGAACGGCGGCCCCGTCGCCACGTCCATTTTCGCCTTTGAGCGTTTTCCGATTTGGGGCCACCTGCCCGCCGGTCGATTAGCACTCAAGATGGCTCATCGCCGACCGGTTCTCGATCAAGCTTCAACTCGCCTGAAGAAGCATTCAGACCCTGACTGTGGGTTCAAGGATCCGCAGGATCTTCACGTTGCGCGATTTGCTGGATCAGTTCTGTCTGAATCTGCTGAATCTCCAGCAAACGTTGCCATTGATGTGTCAGCAACATGTCCATTTTGGAATGCAGATGGCGAATTTCGAGTTCCGCTTTGAGGTTTACGCGATAATCATTTTCGGCGCGAAGGCGGTCTTTGGACTCCTGTCGATTCTGACTCATCATAATTACCGGTGCCTGGACGGCAGCGAGGCAAGAGAGCACCAGATTCAGCAGGATAAACGGAAATGGATCTATCTGCCGTTTCGGCTCCTGGAGTGAATTGTACAGGATCCAGACACTCATTCCCGCAGCAAAGAGCACCAGGAAAGCCCAGCTGCCTCCAAACGAGGCCATGGCATCGGCGAGGCGGTCGCCGAAACTCATCGAGGCGGCGATTTCTTTGTTGGTGTTCTCGGCAATGATTTCCTGTTCCTTCAGGCTGCGAATGACGTCTGTTTCAAGATTCGTCAGTTCGCCACGCTCTTCCGCAAGTACCTCTTCCACGAAGCGACTGCGATACAGGTTGAGATCATCGAGGCAGATATAACTCCGGTCGTTCCAGTCAGGATGATTCGCCTGAATGAGTTTGCCGATCGAGCTGCGGACCATTGACGCCGGCATCAAATGACGCCGCGATTGTCTGCAAATGAGACACTGAGGTGGTTCGACCATATAAAGTCCCTGGGTGAAGACTGCCATTTTCGGTTTAGAGAATCCTGAACACTCAATCCATTGGGTTCAGGCAGCTGACAATAATCGATATGCTGTTCCGGTGCTGCTAAGATCTCCGCGACACTCTCCTCATTTGAAATTCCCTGAAATGCCTTTGGTAAACCCAATTTCCATTGAGCAGGCCTCCGACAAGGCTGCTCAGACGTTTGACCGTATCCGTGAAGTATTCGAGGTCACGGAGATTCCTGAGATTTTTCAGTACATGGCCAATGTCCCGGCGTTTGTGCACGACTTTTTCATGAATTTTCGAAAGTTCGTGCTGACTGGGGGCAAGCTCGACGAAAAACGCAAATTATTGATTGCCTTCGCCGTGGCGGGACAGGCTGGCAGCAGTAAATGGCTCGAATATCTGCAGACATTTGCGCCCACACGCGAAGTTTCCGCCGCAGAAGTGACGGAGGCCCTGGCCGTCGGCGCGACAAATTCGATGTACAATGTGCTTTTCAAATTTCGCGATATCAGCGGCACAGACGTGTTCGACGGAATGGGTGTTGGATTGCGGGCGCATACGTTTCAGGGCACATCGCTGGACGATATGACCGTCGAATTAATCAACCTTTCGCTGAGCGATATTAACGGCTGTAAGCCGTGTACCGCGGCCCATGTGCAAAAAGCCCGCCAAACCGGCCTCTCTGATGAAGCTATTTATGAAGCCATTCAGTGTGCCGCGACGATGATCGCGGGGACGCAGTTTTTAAGATCCATCGGAATCAACTGAGCGGTTCGGAAGGGATTCACCCGTGCGAAAGACGGTGAACCGGGAGCGAACCCCTTGATTTCCTGTGAGAAAGTTGTCATCCTTCCCCGCTTCGCCGTTCCCCGGCGTTCGCAGGGAAGTGATTTTTAGCTCATTTTTGGCTCAGATCAGTGTTTTCGGAGTTGTTGAGATGCACATTCGCAAGGGTGACATGGTGGAAGTCGTTTCTGGTGATGATTCAGGAACACGCGGAACCGTGATGTCCGTGGACCGAAAGAATGGCAAAATTGTCATTGAAGGCGTGAATAAGGTCTACAAGCACGTCAAACGCGGACACCCCAAAAGTCCGCAGGGTGGACGGTTGCACAAAGAACTGGGAATCGATGCCTCAAACGTGATGCTCATCTGTCCGCAAACGAACAAGCCGACGCGCGTAGGCGTTAAAGTGAACGCCGATGGCAGCAAAGAACTCATCGCCAAGCGCAGTGGAGTTGCCATTCGTCAGATTATGCAGGTGAAGAAGAAGTAGTCCTGCCCTTTCAAGAAGTGCGGACTCGGGCAAAGACGACGAATCCTGCGCAAAATGAGCCTGAAGTAAATCACTTCAGGCCTTTTTTTTGGGAGCGTGGCGATCACTCCTGGTCGATATCGTAGTGTGATTCAGAGTGGTCGTGTACACTGAAGCCATTGTGATTCAGCACCGTATCGCACCAAATACAGCCCTCGATGTCGAACCTGGCCCCTTCAACGCAGCTGAAAAACCGCCTTCCGACGGCAGTTCGTCAGGAGCGAGAATCGGCGCGAACGGATTTCACGGGACGCTGTCTGCTCGGGCTTGCCTGTCTCAGTGCAATCCTGTTGATGTGGCCGATGTTCGCTGCCGGCCCGTTGGTGCTCGACGAACATGGGTCATACTGGATCGTCGATTCAGATCTGCCCGGAAGTTCATGGACGCGGAGTCTGGACTATGCCGCCATTCCACCGCTGTCCGGATGGATGCAGGGGCTGTTTCTCACGGTGTTCGGGAAGAGTGAACTCGTTTTTCGCCTGCCCTCCGCCGTCTGCTATCTGCTGGCGGTGATCGTCATCTATCGCGTTGGCGCCGATCTTCAGGATCGCATCCTGGGGGGGCTTGCCGCGGTGGTTCTGGCCTGGCATCCGGAAGCTCTGGACGAAATTCGAATTGCGCGATGCTACGGACTTGTGTTGCTGATGTCGTCGATGGTCGTGTGGACGACCTGGCGCTGGACGTGCTCGGACCGCCCGGTGAAATGGGGGCTGCTCTGGACACTGTCGGCCGCAGGCTTGCTCTGGACTCACTACACGTCGGCATTGCTTGTCGTGATCACGGCCGCGTGGACCGGCGTCGCCAGTCTGCGTGCCGCACATGTCAGGAAGACGTTTGCCTGGTGGCTGCTGAACATGGTCGGACTAACAGTGCTCTGCCTGCCCTTGATACGCCCTGTCCTGCGACTTCGTGAATGGGGACCGTCACTCAATTACATGTCGGGTGATCAGTCGATCTGGAATTTTATCGGACCGTACTGGTGGCTGGGCATTCCTGCCGGCTGGCTGTTCTGCGTGTTGTGCCGATCAGCAAGCTCGAAGGCGAGGCAGAAATCGATCGTGATCCCCCGAACCACATCACTGCTGCTTGCCTGCTCGCTTCTGCCCATGCTGATTCTTGCGTTGCTGGCTTCGGGTGAATTGTCGAGCCTTGCGAATCCGCGATATCGGGTCGCCTATGTGCCAGCGGGCGCATGTTTGCTGGCTTTGATGATGCGTTCGCGTACGCACTGGGCGGTGGCAGCGTGTGGAGCCACCATCGCATTGTTCACCGCATGGACAATGTCCCCTCTGCCTCCCTGGCAACTGGGGCGACTGGGAAGCCCGACCGATGCAGAATGGTCCGAAGCTGGACTTTATCTGACCGAACATTCAGCACCCGGTGAACCAGTCTTTGTTCAGAGCGGACTGGTTGAATCCAACCTGGTTCCGCTGTATGCCGGCGATTTGATGTTTATGGAATATGTAGCCTGCCGCGTAAGCCGCTTCTATCTGGAGACTCATCACCCTCGCTATGGCCTGCCGTTTATCTGGGATGTGAAAACGGGTGTGCAGGATTATTTTGGTGACGTGCTTTCAGACATCAAAGGCCCCGAAAATGCCGATGGTGCGTCAAAGTGCTTCTGGATTGCGGCCGCAACAGATACGGACCTGAATCGGAATTCTTTGGCCGGAATGCAGCAGGTGGCACTTTCGGCCGGCGCTGTTTTGAAAGAACACCGTGCCTGGCCGCACGTCAGGCTGGAACGATATACGATGAGCGACGATCAATGACACGGCACAGTGTTCGCAATCTATACGCGATGTCCGTTTCGAACGTGGCGTCCGGGACTCAGGCGGTCGTGACAGATCCGTGTCCGGTCTGTGGACACGAAGCGGCGACGCCGAAATTCCTGATCGAAGGTCCCGGCTTTCAGATTGTCGATTGCACAAAGTGTCGGCTGGGATCGCTGTGGCCACGGCCGACAGCGGCTGAGATTCAAGCGTTCTATCCTGAGAACTATTATGGCGATGGTGGTTCAAAATTTTCGTCCATCATCGAACCTCTGGTACGTATGATCGCGGCACGCAGTGCGTGGTTTATCGCTCGATCGATTCGCCCGAAGGGCCGTGTGCTGGATGTGGGCTGTGGGCGAGGAATAACACTGCGAGCCCTGGCGGATGCCGGCTGCGAAACGCATGGCCTTGAATTATCCCGGCATGCTCTGCGAGGGATTGATTCCCGAGTGCAGACCAAAGTGGCCGTTTCATTGCTGGAGGCTGAGTATCCTGACAACTACTTCGACGGAGTCCTCATCTGGCACGTGCTGGAACATGTGCCCAACCCAAGTCAGATTCTCATTGAGGCCTGCCGAATCGCGAAGCCCGGGAGCGTCGTCATCGTGGCTGTGCCAAACTATTCGAGTCTTCAGGCTCGGTTGTCCGGAGCCGCATGGTTTCACCTCGACCCGCCGCGGCACTTGTTTCACTTTCCGGTTGCAGCACTGGAACGAATCATCGCCGAAGCGGGTTTCGTACCCGTTTCCCGTCACCATTTTTCGCTCCGACAGAATCCGTTTGGCTGGATCCAGAGTATCCAGAATCGACTTCGCTGGTTACCGCGCAACGGTCTGTATGCCATGCTCCACCGGGCCGATCCCGGACTGAGTCAGCCGTTTACGCTGCCAGTCCGCCTGCAGCTCTGGGCCTGTTTCTGGCTGCTGGCGTTACCGGCGCTCATGGCAAGTATTGCAACGGCCTTGTGCCGCAGTGGTGCAACTGTCCACGTTGTGGGTCGAAAGCCGGCAACGAATTGACTCAGAGGTTCAGCCGTTGTTTTGCGCGGGCGAATGCTGCAACGGCGCGTTCGAGTTGTGGCTGAGTATGCGCAGCGGACATTTGCGCACGAATGCGGGCTTCTCCCTTCGGCACAACAGGAAACGAGAACCCCACGACGTATATTCCGTCCTGCAAAAGGACATCCGCCATGTGCGTTGCCAGCGCGGCATCACCGATCATCACCGGGACAATGGGATGTTCGCCCGGTAGAATGCGGAAGCCGAGCTCCGTCATCGCTGAACGGAAATATCTGGTATTCGCGCGAAGTTGTGTTCGCAGCTGATCCGAATCCTGAAGAAGTTCCAGAGCACGCAGCGAAGCGGCCGCGATGGGCGGTGCGAGCGTATTGGAAAACAGATAGGGGCGTGATCGCTGACGCAGCAGATCGATGATCGGCTTTCGGCCACTGGTATATCCGCCGCTGGCGCCGCCAAGGGCTTTACCGAGGGTCCCGGTGATAATATCGATGCGTTCGCTGACGCCAAAATGTTCCGGAGTACCGCGCCCGCCGGGCCCCATAAAGCCCACCGCGTGTGAATCGTCTACCATGACAACGGCATCGTATTTTTCCGCGAGATCACAGATCTCCGGCAGGTTTGCCAAATAACCATCCATGGAAAATACACCGTCCGTCGCAATCATCCGAAAACGACAGGCTCTGGCATCCTGAAGTTGCTGTTCAAGGTCCGCCATATCATTGTTGCGATAGCGAAAACGCTGCGCTTTACACAGACGCACACCATCAATGATACTGGCATGATTAAGCTGATCGGAGATCACGGCGTCCTGATCATTCAACAGAGTTTCGAACAGGCCCCCGTTCGCGTCAAAACAGGAGCCGTACAGGATCGTGTCGTCCGTCCCGAGAAATCGAGTCAGACTGTCCTCCAGTGCTTTATGAATCGTCTGTGTCCCGCAGATGAAACGCACGGACGCCATGCCGTATCCCCAGCGGTCCAGCGCTTCGTGGGCGGCCTTAACAATCTCTGGATGGTCTGCCAGACCAAGATAATTATTGGCACACAGATTCAGTACTTCGCGCTGATCCCTGAGCCTGATGTCCGGTTGTTGAGGCGAATCGATAAGTCGTTCCGCTTTGAAAAGTCCCTGATCGCGAATGGACTTGAGTTCGGCAGCTGCGTGTTCAGAAAATCGCGTCATGATAAGACCTGTATTCCGGAATGATTGATGCAACTGTTGCAGATGATACACCGTGCGCAACCAGACCAGGCGCAGCTTTTTCCGGATTTCAGGCGATCATCCTCAGTCGCGGGCTCCCGCAACAATGCACATTCGCTCCGACTCGTCGGCAAATCTGCTAAAGTCTGTGCAGGAACGTTGCGAGACGTGGATCAGTCACCCTACGATGCCGATAACCTCAGGCAGTGCATCTGTATAAGTCGAAATTCGACCATTACCACAGGCTTCACGGACGTTGAAGTCCTTCGCTCAGTTGTCCACAAGGCCGCCATAATCCAGATTTGAGACGCGTCACATGTCGAAAAAACAACTGCTGATTCTTGCACTGGTGGCTTCAATCCCTGCTGCGGGACTGTTGCTGAAGATGCTTCTGAGCCTGCTGCATCTGTTGTCCGATCAGTCCAGTGCCTCAGTCGTACTTTGGCTTGTCTACGTGGTCTGCCTGCTGGGCAGCGCATTCATCGCATTTCTGCCACTGCTGCTTTGGCTCTACTACCCTGCGGAGGGCTTCGCAGCAACGGCGGCTACCGGTAACTCGCTGCAGAATTCCGCGACGGGAATCGACCAGATGGCTTCGGGCACCGGCGAAGACGATGACGTTTATGAAGACGATGATTCCGCCGAAGAAGATGATGCTGCCGATGAAGGTGAAGCCCTCTTTGACGAAGACGCGATGGACGAAGACTTCGATGAGCTTGAAGGTGGATTTGACATCGAAGACGACGACAAGTAGACCATGACAATCTCCGTCAGCGATTGCTACGATGCCCCGGGGTACTGGGATCTGGCATTCAGCGATGAAACGATTCCGGAAGCCGATTTTCTTGAAGCAGTCGCCCTGCAGTTCAGTCCGCACCCCGTGACAGCCGTGCTTGAACTTGGCTGTGGAGGTGGACGGCAGACACTCGAAATGTCGCAGCGCGGTTACGCAGTGACGGCTATTGATCTGCATCCGGCCTGTGTTAAGTGGACGCAGCGTCGGCTTCATCGCCGCAGACTTTCCGCAACCGTTCAGTGCAGCGACATGGCGGATTTCAGGATTCCGAGATCCGCAGAACTGGCGCATTGTCTGGTGAACACATTTCGCCATCTGACCAGCGAGATGTCAGCGCGACGACATTTTCAGTGTGTTGCCCGGGCGCTGAAACCTCACGGGCTCTATGTGCTTGGCTTTCATCTGTTACCTCCGGATGCTGCGGAGATTGACTGTGAACGCTGGACGATTCGAAAGGGACACACACGCGTGACCACGACCATTCGTGTCCTCGATTTCAGTCGCAGGACCCGCATCGAAACGGTCCGCTTCAGCCTCTGCGCGACGACCCCGCGACGCACCCTTCGACTATCGACCGATCATCGGCTGCGGATTTATCGAGCCGATCAGTTTCGTCGGCTGCTCAGGTCAATTCCTGAGTTCGAGCTGGTTGCTGTATTCGACTTCTGTTACGACCTTGCGGAACCACTGCGTCTGAATGATGAGCTGGGTGATGCGGTCTTTATTTTGCGGCGGCGGAACTAAACGAAGAACCCCTGGAAAAACGTCCGTGGCTCACGCCAGTTTTATCAGGAGTTCTTCCAGGGTTAAAGTGGCATGCCACGTGGTAAATTGTCATCATGGGGTACGGTTCGAATGTCCCGAGTATGAAGCGGCACAATGAAACGGATTCGTATTCCTGCTGACGTCGTTATTGTCATTTTGCTGGTGATAAATCCGCCGGGGCTGGCAGATGACCGGAGTCTGGTTTTTGAATCGGACATTCAGCCTGTCCTGACTCGCAAGTGCGGAAAATGTCACAGCGCGCGTGTGCACAAAGGTGGCCTCGATTTATCATCAATTGAAGCAATTCATCATGGCGGCGAATCCGGCACAAGTATTGTCCAGGATAATGCGAGTGACAGCTTACTGTGGATCATGATCGACTCGGGTGAAATGCCGCCGGCTGATCAGACTCAACTGACCACCGACGAACGGGAATTGATTCAGCGCTGGATTGCTGCTGGTGCTCCGTCCGAAAAACCCGCGCAGAAGACCATCACACAGCATGACGTCCTGCCGATCCTGCTGTTGCGGTGCACCGCCTGCCATGGAGCACGTCGGATGCAGGGCGGCCTCGATCTGCGCACCATCGCTTCCATGCGACGTGGCGGAAATAACGGACCAGCGCTCGTGCCTGGTGATCCGGACCGCAGTTTGATGGTCCGGCGAATCGAGAGTGAAGCGTGTCCGCCGCGCGAGCTATTGCTGAAGTTCTTCGTCAAACGTCCACCCCTGTCCGAAGTAAAAGTCCTGCGAGACTGGATTGCGGAGGGCGCTGTGGAAGCCGATCTGGTTCCGGATGTCGCCACGACTGAACCGGATCCGCTGGTATCGGACGAAGACCGGCAGCACTGGGCATTTCGGGCTCCCGTGTCAACACCGCGTCACGGATCAATCGATGATTTTGTGATGGACAGCCTGCAGGAAAGCAGCCTGCAGTTTTCGCCTGCGGCCGATCGCGATACTCTCATTCGCCGTGCGTATCTTGATCTGCTCGGAATGCCCGCAGATCTTTCAGAATGGACAAAGTGGCACAGCAGTGACGATCCGGACTGGTATCGAACCATGATCGATCATTTGCTCGCTTCGCCGCAGTATGGTGAACGCTGGGGCAGATACTGGCTGGATCTGGCGGGCTATGCTGATTCTGAAGGAGGTGTATCCAACGACCCGGTTCGTCAGACAGCGTGGAAATACCGTGACTATGTGATTCGCGCATTTAACAATGACAAACCCTACGATCGCTTTTTACTGGAACAGCTTGCGGGGGATGAGCTGCTCGACTGTGAAACGGCAGCGGTCGTCACAGATGAGATGATCGAGAATCTGACAGCAACCGGATTTCTGCGGATGGGTATCGACCAGACCGGCTCACGAACGATGAATTTTGTCCCGGAGCGACTGGGGGTCATCAATGATGTGATTACCGTCGTTGGATCCGGTGTGATGGGGCTGACACTGGAATGTGCCCGATGCCATTCGCATAAGTATGATGCGATACCTCAACGGGACTACTATCGCTTCAAGGCCATTTTTCAGGGTGCACTCGATGAACACGACTGGCTGAGTTTCAGCAATCGGTCGCTGAAAATCGGAACACCCGAACATCGCCAGCGCGTCGCAGAAGTCAATCCCCCGCTGCAGACCGAACTCCGCAAACTGGAGGCGTTGTTGACGCGGGCCGTCACTGAGATGCAGACAGAGACTCTGAGACAACACTACCCTGATCAAACTGCCATGGATCGTCAGGCGACCCTGGCCGCACTGAAAACGGCAGACAACAGCCGGACACTGATGCAGCGCACGCTTGTCGAAAAACTGCAGAAAGCTGAAGTCATTCCGGAGTCGCAGCAACCCGCAGCCGTGCTCGCCGCACGCCGCATGGTGAGCGACATTGAGGAGCAAATCGAACAGGTTCGCCACCGCATGGAGCCTTCGCTTGAGATCCGTGCCCTGTGGGATCGCGGGGAGCCGTCGCCCACGTATATTCTGCGTCGAGGAGAATATGATAAGCCTGGGGACCTGGTCGGCCCCGGCGTTCCCTCCGTCCTGACGGATGGGAAGACACCATTTCGGGTGGAACCTCCGTTTCCTGAGGGAACTCTTAAGACCGGGCGGCGGCTGGCCCTGGCACGCTGGCTGACTCAACCAGACCATCCTCTGACCGCCCGGGTCATGGTGAATCGCATCTGGCACCATCATTTTGGGACCGGCCTCGTCAGGTCGCTGGAGAATTTCGGCGTGAACGGCGAACGGCCTTCGCATCCTGAACTGCTTGACTGGCTGGCCATAGAATTTGTCAAAAGTGGCTGGAGCGTCAAGAGTCTGCACCGGCTTATGATGAATTCCCGTACCTATCAGCAGTCGCACCTTGTGTCGGATGCAGCAAATACACTTGATCCACAAAATCAACTGCTCTCAAGGATGCCCATACGGCGCATGGATGCCGAGACGCTCAGAGACACTTTGTTGTTTGTATCCGGACGTCTGAACGACCGGGCCGGTGGTCCCCCAGATTCGGTAACTGTCAGCCGCGACGGGCTTGTCAGTGTAAAGCCCTCCGCCGACAGACGCTGGCGACGCAGCATTTACGCTCAGTTCAGACGCACTGAAATACCCTCCCTGCTGGAAGCATTTGACTATCCAGAGATGGGGCCAAACTGCCTGACACGCAATATTTCAGTTGTATCAACGCAGGCGTTGTTAATGATGAATAACGACCATGTTCGGGAACTGGCGGCAGCCTTTGCGGATCGAGTTCGGTCATTAGTGGCTGAATCGAGTTCGCGTGATCCGGATCCCCTTGCAGCTCAGGTTGATGCTGTTTATGAACTTGCGCTGAATCGCCAGCCTGCCGAAGAGGAACGGAACGCGGGGATCAAAGCACTCAATACACTGCAGGCAGAGTGGCTGGGTGACGAGCGTGCGGCACTCACATCGTACTGCCACATCATTTTCAACTCTGCCAGCTTTCTTTATATCGATTAAGGACCCGGTCGACGGTTTTCAAAAATGCGGCAACTCACTTCTTCAAGCCACACACGCCGTGATTTCTTCGCTCGCACGAGCGACGGATTGCTGGGCGCTGCGCTGACTCAGCTGCTGTGTGCAGACTTTTTTGGCAATACGTCAGCGCTGAGTGCCGAGCGTCATCAGTCGGCACACAAATCGACACCCGCCCGGAACCTGAAACCGCGGCAGGGTCACCACGACGCGACGGCTGGTTCAGTGATTCAGTTATTCATGAACGGTGGACCGAGTCAGATGGATCTGTTTGATCCGAAGCCCGTCCTCAACCGGATGGATGGTAAACCTTATCCCGGCAATCCGGAAGAAATTGGAAATCAAAGTACAGCCGACGTCGGCGTGATGATGGGGGGGCAATACAAATTTGCGAGGCACGGACAGTCCGGAATGTGGATGGCGGATGTGCTGCCGCATACGGCGCGAATGGCCGATGATCTTTGCCTGATCAATTCAATGTGGACCGATCATCCGAACCATGACAATGCGCTGTACAAAATTCACAGCGGCCGTCTGTTTATGGGATATCCGACTCTCGGTGCCTGGACCGTCTATGGGCTGGGGGCCGAGAGTCAGAACCTGCCAGCCTACGTGGTCCTCAGCGACCCATTGGGCCTGCCGAAAAACGGGGCACGCAACTGGACGGCCGGTTTTCTGCCGCCAACTTTTCAGGGGACTCAATTTCGCCCCACCGGATCACCGGTCCTCAATCTGAAACCGCAGTATGTGCAGCCAACGGCTGTGACGGAAACAGCTCGAGACCTGCTACAGCGACTTGACCAGATCCATCGGCGCGAACGTCCTTTCGCACCGGAACTTGAAGCTCGGATCGAAGCGTATAGTCTGGCGGCGAACATGCAGCTCTCGGCAGGCGAGGCACTCGATCTGACCCGGGAAACCGCACACACGTTTGAGATGTACGGAGTAGGTGAGCCGGCAACGGACTCTTATGGTCGCCGTTGCCTGCTGGCCCGACGACTGGTGGAGCGAGGTGTTCGTTTCGTACAGATATTTCTGGAAGAACAACCCTGGGACAGTCATGTCGATCTCGCCGCGAATCACCGTGGCGTTTGTCTGCGCACCGACAAGCCGGTTGCCGGGTTGTTGCGGGATTTGAAACAAAGAGGACTCCTGGACTCGACCCTCGTGATCTGGGGTGGCGAATTCGGAAGGACACCAACGTCACAGAAATCCGGTGATTCCTATACTGGCCGTGATCATAATATGCAGGCGTTCACAACCTGGCTGGCCGGCGGAGGAATTCGCGGCGGAGTCACTTACGGCGCAACCGATGATTTCGGTCACCGTGTCGTTAAAGATCCGGTCAGCGTGCATGATTTCCATGCGACAATTCTGCATCTGCTGGGGCTGCATCATCA
>JAGQQS010001124.1 GCA_020426105.1 Planctomycetaceae bacterium | reverse complement strand
CACGAAGGCTCGTGACAGCACGATTGACGACTTCAGGTTACTCGCCTTCCTCCTCCGGAATCTCATCAACAACGTCTGGTACAACCGGCTGTTCGCTGGCGATCGCCAACTGAGCTGCCGCTGTCTTGGCCGCTCTTGCTGCTTCCTCATCAATCACATCTCCCGGAATTACAGCGCAGGAGACCAGAGTGTCACCTTCATCCAGCCGGATGATGCGGACGCCCTGCGTATTGCGGCCAATCGTGTTGATGTCTGACGCACGAATGCGTTGAATCTTGCCGCGAGAAGTCACCATCAGAACTTCGTCTGAATCGATGACGGACAGGACATCTACCACTTTTCCGTTGCGTGTCGTGGTTTTGATATCTCGCACGCCCTTGCCGCCACGGCGCTGTCGGCGATACTGGTTATTGCTGCTGATCGATGCATCTCCTTCTTCCTCAGAAGACTCTGCCGCGTCATCGGACGCGGCATCGATCTCTGCCGTGGCCTCATCGTCATCAACAACCCCATCGTCCGGAATATCTTCACTGGAATCAAGTTCTCCCGGCCCGAAGGGAGTGCGTTTGCCGTAGCCGAATTCGCAGATGCTGAGCAATGTGCGATCCGGATCGGCCACCACCATGCCCACAACAATCTCGTCCTTCTTGAGTTTTATACCCTTCACACCGCGAGTCGCTCGGCCCATCGGACGGGCGTCTTCGTGATTGAAACGAATCGCCATGCCGCCTGATGTCGACAGCACCAGGTCCTCGTCGCCCTGCACGATGCGGACATCAACGAGAGCATCGCCTTCATCCAGCCGAATCGCAATAATGCCGCCCTTCATCGGGCGACCATAGGCGGACAACGCTGTTTTCTTAATGATCCCCTGACGAGTCGCAATCACCAGATACTGGTCGTCCGGGAAATAACGTACGTTGAAGCAGTTGGCAATCCCTTCGCCTTCCTCCAGCGTCATCAGATTTGCCAGCGCACGCCCTTTGCCGGTGCGAGCCTGCAGCGGAAGGTCATACACCTTGATCCAGTGTACCTTGCCTTTATCAGTGAAGAACAGCAAAAAGTCGTGCGTGCTGGAAACGAACAGGTGTTCGATCGGATCTTCTTCATCCGACGTCGCCCCTTTGATTCCTTTACCACCACGGTTCTGCGCTTCGTAAACGTCGAGCGGCGTTCGCTTGATATATCCTCGCTGGGACATTGTGACGACCATCGGCTGCTCAGCGATCAGGGCTTCTTTATCGTAATCGCCCAGTTCTTCGTCTGTGATTGTCGTGCGACGTTTATCAGGGAAGCGTGATTTGAGTTCCTCCATGTCCGCACGCACGACGGCTCGCAGGTTCGCTTCGTCGGACAGGAGACGCAGGTACTCGGCAATGTTATCCAGCAGGTGTTGATGTTCGGATACAAGTTTTTCGCGTTCCAGGTTGGCAAGCGAGCCGAGCTGCATCGACACAATCGCTTCCGACTGATTGGCAGATAGGAAGTAGTTGTCTTCTTCACCGTTTTCGAGCACGAATGCTTTGAAACCATCTTCGCCCAGCGCCCGTGAGACCAGTGGCGCAGGGACTGGAATCTTCTGCAGAGCCTCTTTGGCAAGCGCTCGGCTGGCGGATTCGCGGATCGTGCGGATGATGCGGTCGATGTCTGTCTGAGCAAGCAACAGTCCCTCGACAGTATGCTTGCGCTTGCGGGCTTCGCGCAGGAGGAATTCTGTGCGACGACGAATGACATCGACGCGATGACGAATAAACGAGTCCAGCAGCATTCGGACAGTCATCAATTGTGGACGATTGCCTTCCAGCGCCAGCATGATCACACTCACCGTGGTTTGCAGCGGGGAGTACTGGAACAGCTGATTCAGAACGACGTCCTTGTCCGCATCGCGTTTGAGCACGATGTGCAGGCGAACCTGCCACGACGGAATTGTGCGGTCCGTCAGGTCCACAATGCGAGAGATACCTTTGATACGTTCGTCGCGCACCAGAATCTCGAGCTTTTCGCGAATGCGGTCACGCGTGTCCTGATACGGGATCTCGGTCACCACGATGACGTCTGAATTCTTTTCAGTTTCGAAGTGCGTGCGCGAACGCAGCGTCAGCGTGGAACGGCCTGTCATGTAGGCCTGACGAATTCCCATATTCCCGCAGATGATGCCTCCCGTGGGAAAATCCGGGCCCGGAATAACTTCCAGCAATTCGTCCAGGGTCAAATCAGGATCGTCGATGACTCGAATCACCGATTCACAGACTTCCGCCATATTGTGCGGAGGCATACTCGTCGCCATACCAACAGCGATACCACTGGATCCGTTAACCAGCAGATTTGGAAACCGAGCCGGGAGAACAACAGGTTCCAGGCGATCGTTGTCGTAGGTGGGCGCGAAGTCAACGGTCTCACGGTCGATATCACGCATCATCTCAGCAGCGGCCCCGGACAGGCGAGCTTCTGTATAACGCATCGCCGCGGGGGGCAGCCCGGCAAGTGAACCGAAGTTGCCCTGCTTATCAATCAGCACTTCGCGCATCACCCAGTCCTGCGCCATTCGTACGAGCGTCGGATAGATGGCGCCTTCACCATGCGGATGGTAATTGCCGCTTGTGTCACCCGCGATCTTCGCGCATTTCTTCCGCCCCCCGTTCGGACCCAGATTCAGATCATTCATGGCCACGAGGATGCGCCGTTGCGACGGCTTCAAACCATCGCGGACATCCGGCAGGGCGCGGCTGATGATGACGCTCATCGCATACGTCAGGTAACTGGTCCGCATTTCATCCTGAATGTCGGTTCGAAATACGCGCGGATCTGCAGGGATCAGGTTTTCGCCCGGCACATTAGCGCCGGTGGGATCGTCGGTAGACAAACTAATTTCCTTTGGGAAGCCAGGTGGACTGCTGGGTGGCGTCGGAGAAAGAAGAGCAGAATCGCAACGTGCAGGGCCGTTGATTCAGTCTCACTCATCCAATTACAAGTTCTTTTCTGACAATGATTTACGTCGCTAAATCGCAACTGCCGGATTGTAGCAGAATCTGCCGGTTTCTCAATTGTCCTGCGCTTCATCCGGGCCGGGAAAAACCGAACTTGACCCCATCTCAAAAAAAGGCGTATAACGCAGCGCCTGGACGTGAAATGATCCGTTGAAAGCGGCAAATTCTGCGACGCCGGACGTTTCAACCCGGCCGAAGCAGCGCTCTCTGCGGCTGGTTCCACGTTACCCCCGCCTCATCTCCTTTCTCACCGTCACTCTCCCCTCTTTTCTCATCGAGATTCCTCGATTCAGGAGACTCAAAGCATGTCCCAACCCTACCCAACTACTCCAGCGAATTCCTCTGGCGAAACACGCTCGCATCGAAGTGGCATTCTGATCGGAGGCACTCTGATCGTCCTGATTGCTGGCGGCATCGGGATGCAGGTCTGGCGGGTTCAATTCACGCAGGCGGCCGAGCAAAAGGCGGATGACAACTCGTCCGCTGCACGCAACGATGCTCAGAATACGGCATTTGCCAGAGTTAACGCCGAACCAATTTCATATGAAGCTCTGGCCAAAGAATGTGTCGAAAGGCACGGCAAAGAAGTTCTGGAAAACATGATCAACCGCACCATTATTCAGCAGGCGTGTGCGGAACGCGGCATCGTGGTTTCTGAAGCTGAGGTAACTCAGCAGGTCATCGAGATCTCCAAAAAATTCGGGCTGGCTGTCGATCAGTACTACAAGCTGCTTGAGGCAGAACGCGGACTTACTCCGGTTCAGTACCATCGCGATATCATCTGGCCGATGCTGGCACTGCGAAAACTGGCAGGCAAAGATGTCACGATTACACGCGAAATGATGCAACTGGCATACGAAGACAATTACGGCCCGCGAGTGAAAGCCCGAATGATCGTGTGTGACAACCAAAGACGGGCCATGGAAGTATGGAACAAAGCCACAGCAAATCCGGACGACTTCGATGGTCTGGCCCGTGATTTCAGTGTCGAGACGAACAGTCGCGCGCTGGGTGGCGTGATACCTCCGATTCGTAAAAACTCGGGCGCACACGAAAATCTGCGTAAAGCCGCGTTCGGCATGAAAGAACCGGGTGAGATTTCAGGCATCCTGCAGATCGGTCCCAACCAGTTTGCAATTCTCAAGTTCGAAGGTCGGACTGAACCGATCGATCACGACCCGAAAGACGTGCAGGCACAGCTGCACGCAGATCTGACCGAGCGAGAAGTCCAGAAAATGGTCGGCGAAACATTCGAATCGCTGCAGAAAGCGGCTCGAGTGGATAATTTCCTCACCGGTGAATCGCGTGGGATTGTCGAAAAAGCC
>JAGQQS010001123.1 GCA_020426105.1 Planctomycetaceae bacterium | reverse complement strand
CGCGTTATCCGACCCTAAAGTTCGACATTCCGTGTGGTTGAGTCTCGTCTCCTGCACTTTGTCGGCTGTCCTGTCCGTGATTGTTGCTGTTCCGATCGGGTATTTGCTTTCACGGCATCGGTTCCCGGGGAAACGTCTCCTGGATGCCGTCCTGGACATTCCAATTGTCCTGCCACCACTGGTCGTCGGCCTAAGCCTGCTGATTCTGTTTCAGTTCCGACCATTCGCACTTGTCGCCAGAGACGTGATCTATCAGGTGCCTGCTGTTGTGCTCGCCCAGTTCTCGGTGGCCTGTGCGTTTGCTGTCCGCACCATGAAGTCTACGTTCGATCACATCAATCCGCGCTGTGAGCAGGTTGCGGTGTCTCTTGGCAGTTCCCGGGCGCAAGCCTTCGGGTGGGTTGTGCTTCCGGAAGCAACGCCTGGAATCATGACGGCGTTTACTCTGGCATGGGCTCGATCGCTTGGCGAATTCGGTCCGCTGTTGATCTTTGCAGGGGCAACTCGAATGAAGACGGAGGTGCTTTCTACGACGGTGTTTTTGGAAATGAATGTCGGCAATATCGAAGGTGCCGTTGCAGTTTCAATGATCATGGTAGCATCCGCAGTGGCAGTGTTGGTCATTACGAGGCTGTATGGCGCTCGGGACGTCGTCATTTAAAGGCAGAGGTTTCGAGCATGATACAGCTGGACAGGATCTGCGTCCGGGCGGGCGATTTTTCCCTCAACGATGTATCGTTGTCGATCTCGTCCGGCGCCTGTGGAGTATTGATGGGGCGAACCGGATCCGGAAAAACGACGATCCTTGAATGTATTCTGGGACTCCGTCGTATCGCATCAGGGCGTATTCAGATCGGCGCTACCGATGTCACAGGTCTAAACCCTGCCGTGCGAGGAATCGGCTACGTGCCTCAGGATGTGGCTCTATTCTCGCGAATGACGGTGCGGGAACATCTGGCATTTGCGCTGAAGATCCGACATGCTGATCAAAAACTGATTGCTGACCGAGTCGATGAACTATCGGAGTTGCTGGGAATTTCGCATCTCCTGTCCCGTCGTCCTGCGGGGCTCAGCGGCGGTGAAGCTCAACGTGTTGCACTGGGGCGAGCTCTTTCATGCAAACCACAGGTTTTGTGCCTCGACGAACCTCTATCGGCATTGGACAGCCACACTCGCGATGAAATGTGCGATCTGCTCGATAACGTGCGACGACAGACCCATGTGACAACCCTGCACGTTACCCACAATCTGACTGAAGCCACGCGACTGTCAGACTGTCTCTTTCGCATCGAAGACGGTAAAGTTCTGCGGACGTCATTGAATGATTTATGAGGGAACCTGGGACATGCTGCGGTTGTTTGTGAATCTGTCATCTGTAATTGTTTTTTTGATCACGAGTGGTCAGACGATAGTTCCGGCTGCCGACTGGCCCACCTGGCGGCACGACAACCAACGGAGTGGTTTTACGCAGGAATCGCTCAACGGCCATTCGGTGGAGCCTGTCTGGATCTGGCGTTCGCTCCAGCCGCCGGTGTCGGCATGGCCGGGACCGGCACGCTGGGATTCATACGCGAACATCCGGGGATTGAGTTCCATGCGGAACTACGATCCCTGTTTTCATGTAGTCGTGTCGGGCGACCATGTGTACTTCGGTTCATCCGCTGATGATTCGGTCCGGGCACTCAACATCGATACGGGGGAAACGCAGTGGACGTTTACAACGGATGGCCCGGTCCGTATCGCTCCCACAGTCGCCGATGAGCGCGTTTATTTTGCGTCAGATGATGGCCGGGCCTATTGTCTCACCGCGAACGACGGGGGCCTCATCTGGAAATCGGAGCGCGCGGATGACTCCCATCTGA
>JAGQQS010001122.1 GCA_020426105.1 Planctomycetaceae bacterium | reverse complement strand
GCCAGTCCCTGCACTGCCTGAAGACTTGCACTGACTCCGGATGATCCGTTCATCGTGGCCTGATAGTTGAACTTGGGAAGAGTGCCCGCAGCCAGCGTGAAATCCGCGCCGACACTCCGGATTGATTCACTCATCGCTACGGTATTGGAGCTGCCATCGGTAAGATCCCGCATTTTTACGTTCGAATTCTCATAGCAGATCCCATCAGTTTTCCAGCGGAGATCATAGTTGGCCCCGGTGCCACTGCCGTAGCTGATCATGTAGTTCAGACCCGAATAGACGGCACCTCCGGCTCCAGTGTTCTGTGTTGGGGCTGGATCGCTTGGGCACAACATGAACGACAGTGGCGTTGCAAAGGCCGCGGCAAATTGTGGGTTCGGAACGAGGCTGTTGAAAGGTCCTGTGAACGCCGGCTGCGAAAAATCGAGCAGGTTCTGCAGATTGGCCTGTTCCATCTGAGGCAACAGGCGCGCTTGAGCTGAGAATCCCTGGACGCTCGGCTGATAGTTCTGCGCGTTCGTCATAGGAAACATACCGAACGTCGATTCGTAGTTGTGCAGCGCCAGGCCGAATTGCTTCAGATTGTTCTTGCACTGCGTTCGTCTGGCTGCCTCGCGGGCCTGTTGGACTGCGGGGAGTAACAGCGATACCAAAACGGCAATGATCGCGATCACGACTAAAAGTTCGATTAACGTGAACCCGCGGGTTCGAGAACGAATGGACATCGGCTTTTCTCCGAAATATATATAGATGATTTGTCGCGACAACCGGCGTGCGCGCACACAGAATGAATACAAATGAGACGGGGCAGTTTAAAGCCGCAGTCTTTGTTGACGTGCTGTTCACCAGGCCCCCGCACAGCGACACTTGATTCGTCAGCAGTTCAACATCGTCAGGATCGACGGCAGCACGATGCCACAACAAAATCGCGGCGTCGTGAACTTGCAGTCGCACTGACCGTTCTGTCGAAAATGCCGAGTGATCGTTGAAGGGATTAACTGGCAGGATCCGTTTGCAATTTGTTGACGCGACGAGCGCAATATCTGACTGCTTCGACGAACTGAAGGCACGCGTTTGCTGATCTCGGACGGCAATAGCAATCCGGTAGCTACCACGCCGACAGAATCCATCAAACACTGGCGCAGCCGTCAGGACGGGCGTGAAACGCCAGGATTAAGCGTTCATCAGGAAGCGGGACTCATGCGCATCGGGGGAGCACGCTGGCGATCTTTGGCGGAGGCAGCGGAGGCTGACGCGGCGTTCGCTGCAGACGTTCAGATTCGAGCGAGACCGTCTCGATGACCGCACAGCAAATTGTCATCAACTCCGGACTGGACGGAATCACTGAGCAGGGAAGGCAGAAGGGACTGGAGTCCTGTCCCTGGCATTTGGCGGCAAAGACTGCCATGACCCATTTAGAAGACAATAGTTTCCTGCGTGCCACGGGTGTAGGCTTCTGAGGCTCCTTCGAAGAGCAGCACGATCCAGACTTCGTAGGCTGACAGGTAGCCGTCTTGTCACAGGCCTCTGGTTTCCTGCTGGCCACAGACTCTTTCTCTTTCTGGCAGCATGCACAGTGACTGTTTGTCCTGACAGGCCCTGTTCCTTTTTTGTCGGCTGTCAGACTGGTTTTTGCGCGTCCGGCGGCTTCTCGCTTCGCGGCGGCTACGACAAAATCGGGGAGCTTCACATGGTTCGCTTTGGCCCAGGCCACTTTCTGGGTGTCGGTGAAGCAGCAGCACTTTTTCCAACACTGTGCCGCCGACCGACAGCCACAAGGGCGATTCTGGCAGGGAAAGGGTTCCGACTGATCTTTGTCAGTCGACTGACTTGCTGTGGGAGCGACCGGGACCGGAAACAACAAGACGCAAATGCCAACGAATACGACGAGACCGGACAGTCTGCGTACAATTCCCTGACGATTTTTGCGATTCGGGTTTGCCATCGATGCTTGACGTATAACCGTCTGAAGCTTTCAGATTGATTCAACCGGCTCGCTCTCCACGCGGTCATGCTAACCAGATGTCAGTAATTCTGGCTGTTGCTGACCAGGTATCGGGGGGATTTCTCGCGACTGAGATGCATTTGCGACTCGAGCCGTCATCGGAGCCGCAAGGCCGCTTCCAGCACACGCTGTCTGCGGACCTTTCGCACGTGGACTGTAACACCATCCGTCGAAATGACTTCACCACCTTCTGGCGTTTTGCCAAGTTTCTCCAGCATCCATCCACTCAGATTGTGGTGCGTCGTCTCCGACGTCAGTTCGATTCCTGTTATTTCCTTCAGCCGCAGCAGCGAAATCCCGCCTCCAGCCACCCAGCCGTCACCAGCACGAATGCAATGTGTGGGCAGTAGATCATGTTCATCCTGAATATCACCGATCATTTCTTCCACGATGTCTTCCAGCGTGATCATCCCTCGAATGAAGCCGGTCGCATCCTTCACCAATGCGATATGAGTATGCTCGCGCAACAGGCTTTCCATGGCTTCAGCAATGGGCATATGCTCGTGCAGGCTTA
>JAGQQS010000078.1 GCA_020426105.1 Planctomycetaceae bacterium | reverse complement strand
CGCCTGCGGCTTGCCGTTAAACAAAAATGACCAATATGGTAGTAAATCAACAGCCCGCGAGGGGGACTGGGGACAACTGAAACGTGGGTAATGACGGGGCCGCACGGCGCCGGCATGGGATATGTCGGCCCTGAACTCAACGATACCGACTTGCCACGTTCACAACAAAACGCGAATACACCCCCCGTGGCCAGTGTTCTTCAGGTTATTGAACAGGGACTTCAGGACTATATCGTCAGGCCGCTTTACGATTTTGGATTTCGCGCCTTGAGCACGGACAACTCCGCCGGAGATGAGCTGGGCGGAGTTATCTTTCGCGATGCGAAACCTGGTTCTCGACGAAAAAGTATTTTGTGAAATACATATAAACCTTTTCGTTTTTCTGACAACCATGCGACACACGATCGGAGAATTCAGGGTTCCGGAGACGGTGGGTGATTGTTCCTTAGTACTTTGCAGGAATTCAAGATGGACAGTTTTCAGCATAACGTGACGACGGCCGGGGGAGGTCAGGCGACTTTTTCACAGTGCTGGTATGCCTGTTACAAAATGCTTCTGGGTCCTTCGGGGCAGGCAGGGACCGTCGAGACTAAACTCAGGGGACTGCTGAAAACAGATCTGAACGGAAAGGACCGATTTCAGGATGCTCTCGATAATGGTCTGGCAGACACGGACTACAACACGTGTGCCGTAGCACTGGGACTGCAGTCCTGGTCCGGCTCGGCGTTTAATAAGAAAGCCGGCTTTTTCGATATCGGACTGACGGACGGCGCAGAGGCGTTCCTCGAACACCTCAAAAAGGGACCTCTGTGGGTCTCACGCTATCTGAGTCCCGGCTACCACATCGTTTTGGCGACGGGGTATAACGACGAGGGAAACGGGTACATCATTCATAACAATCCGTTCCCGGGACCCAAAGACGCCATCCAGGTGACGACAACAACCGCGAACACGTTTGTGAAATTTATCACAAATGCGCGGGGATCCGTTCAAGGGATGAAATAAGGTCGAGCCCTGATGTCGAGTTGACTCGCTGTACGTCAACAGCAAAACGCGTTATCAGTTCAGGGATTTAACTCCTGATTGGAAATTCCCGCGGTTCCGGGATGCAGAATGTTATTGGCAAACCGCAGGTGTTTCGGCGAGTTGGGCCCGCCAGGAATGAGGACCGCATACTGGTAACGCGGCGGTCCGACGCTGTGCACGATATTGCCCTGTACGATAACATCGGTGAGCGGCGGATCGTCGGGCTGCTGGCCGGTGTCAAACCGAATCGGAGCTCGTTCATTGCCCCAAATCCAGTGCGCGTCACCGTGCCCAAAGTCTGAGATAATGTTGTTGGCAATGATCGAGCCTCCATCCTTGTTGTCAGGATGCGCGGCAGCACCGGGCATCAGTCCGATGGCCCACAGGCTGTTGCGCGTGAACTGGTTTCCGGTGATGAGCACATTCCGCGACCCATGCATCGCCTTCATGCCGACAAATGAATTGGTGACCATATTGTTCGCCACAATCACATGATCCGCATGCAGATCGATTCCCTGCGCTGCATTCTCGATGTGGTTGGAGATGATCCGGGTGAGATCACTGACTTCCGGTGCGGTGACGATGATTCCGGATCCCTGCTGCCAGTTTTCGGTATAGCCAGCGTCCCATACCTGCTGGTTGGTGACGGTACCTTTTTTCGGGTTCTTTTTGACAAAATCCCCCAGCCTGAACTGTGCCTTGATCTCGGGCGTCGGTGTGAGTCTGGTTTCGATCACGCGATTGCTTTCGATCAGCGTTCCGGTGCTGTAGCTGACACTGATGCCGGTCCCATCGGTGCAGTTGAAAGCGTAGCCCCATTCCGGACTGGCAGTCCGATCATCGACTGAGACGCGCATGTAGTTTCGAACCAGACAATGCGAAATGTGTGTCCCCGTGCACTCTCTGATCGCGATGGCCGCCGAATGACTCTGGTTGTCACGCACGGTTACGTTCTCCACAACAAGGCCTTCGCAGCGGATCGCAAGGATTCCTTCATTGCTGGTCTCCATCCTGCCTTCGGGACGGGTCAGCGTGAGTCCTCGAATCTGCACTGCGTCTGCTTTTTCGATTTCAATGATCGGCTGGCCTGAGTTCTGCTGAATGATGCGGCCCGGTCCGACAAGACCGCTGCGATGACTTCCGATGCGAATCTTTTCGCTGATCTCATAGTCTCCCGAGGGAACATAGAGCACACGCCCGGGATTCGCATCGATAGCCGCCTGAATAGAGGAATACTCCGATACAGAATGATCCCCGGCCATCAGCGAACCCGCACAAAGCAGAGGGAAAAGTACGCAATTTGTGAGCCTCATTCGTCGAGTTCTCCCGTGCCAGCCTGAATGGCCGCAATAACTTTCAAATCAGTCAACAAGAACCAGAAACTTACCAGGCCGCGGCAGCCAGAGATACCCCGAGCGGTCATCAATCTAAGAATTGGCGAGCAGCATGTGTCAGCTTGCCGGTACAAAGGCATCACACTCCCACCAATTTTTGTACCGGATAATTTTTCTACCACCGACGTGCGCGCCTCAAAAAAAGAACACCACATCGCGGTAAAAAAATTTCGGGGTAGAAAAATTTAACGCTCCTCATCGCCCGCTAATTCTTGTACCGGATGATTTTTCTGCCATCGTGGCCGCCGCTCGAATAATTTTCGCCTGCAAACTGATTTCAGCTTTCGGAATTCTGATGCCCGACATACATTCACGCAGCGTTGAATTCCGTGTTGGATGGCAATAGCGGCCAATTAGGATGCCGGTGCCAGGGACATTCACGCTCGCCTGGGAGTGCCGAGAATCGAAAGATGCGATTTGCCCAAGGAGGGCAAGACAGTGACTCTCGAGCTTTCGAGGTTTCTGAGCGAGCCGCCGGAAGTGTGGTCGATTGGGATTGACGATTTGTCAGGTAGTGCGCTATCGACCGCGTATAGACCTGCATGAGTGGAGTTCTAAACATGACTTACCTGCTTTTCTTTTGTTCGATGCTGGCGGCATACGAAGCCGATGTCGAGAACGGTACCCGTGTCGGCAATTTTGTCGTTGAGCATCCCACGCTGCTGAATCTGGGGTTCGAGTGGCAGATTCGTGGCGACGCCAATCGAAACGCAACCGTTCTGGTTCAGTTTCGCAGGGTCAATGACCGCGAGTGGCGACCGGCGTTGCCTTTGGCCCGGATCGGTGGCGAGAGAATCTACCGGGAACGCGAACATCTGGACTACACGGTTCCCGACGGCTTCGCTGGCAGTATTCTCAATCTGCAGCCGGGAACAGAATATGAATGCCGGTTTGAATTGACCGATCCGGACGGAACGACGGGCGAAACAACGCAGACCGTGCGAGTGACGACCCGCACCGAACCGCAGCCGTCTAAAGAAGGATTGACGCGACACGTATATCCCGTGGACTACGAAGGCGTCCGTGAGGAACCGAGCTTCACAAGTCTGATGCAGGCATATTATGGCGCGGGACTGGGAGACTGGAACGCTGTCCGCGAACGCAGAGCTCAGCCGGGAGACACGATCCTCATGCATGCGGGACTGTACCAGTCGGATCGACTGAATTATGTGGATCCTCAGATGACGCCGTTTGACGGGACAATGTCGCTGACCCTCAAGGGTACGCCGGAAAAGCCCATCACGATTAAATCAGCCGGTGATGGTGAAGTGATCTTTGATGGCGCCGGCAATCATCGGTTGTTCGATGTCATGGCGTCGAAGTATCACATCTTTGAAGGGCTCACGATCCGTGACACCGATGTCGCGATTTTTGCCGGCCAAAAGGAAGTGCTCGGAGCGGTCGGACTGACGGTGAAGAACTGCCGCTTTGAGAACGTCGGCTTCGGCATCTGGACCGAATACGCCGGCTCGAGCGATTTCTACATTGCAGACAATCTGTTTCTTGGCCGCGATGACCGCTTTCGACTGATCGGCTGGACCGGACCGTTGTGGGCCAGTGCCGGGCCGTATGGTTCGCATGAACTGACAAGTTACTATGCGATCAAGGTTTACGGACCGGGCCATGTCATTGCCCACAACTCAATCGCCTATTTCCACGACGGGATTGGCATTTCGACCTATGGAACGCCGCCGGAAGATCCGGAACAGCGGGCTTCAGCGATCGACATCTACAACAATGACCTGCACATGTTCAACGACGATTTTGTCGAAACCGATGGCGGAGTCCACAACATTCGCGTTATGAACAACCGCGGGATCAATGCGGCTCACGGCGGATATACCGCTCAGCCGATTTTTGGCGGTCCCGCCTACTTCATCGGCAATCTGTTGTATCATGTTCCCTCAGGGGTCGCATTCAAATTTTCGGCCAAGCCCGCCGGGCTCTTTGTGTATCACAACACCATTATCGGTGAGCAGACTATCCGCGATCCTTCGTCCAATATGCACTTTCGGAATAACCTGTTTCTGGGCAGAGACACGCCGGACCGCGGTATCATGACGTGGTCAAACGCGACGGATGTTTTCAGCTCTGATTACAATGGCTTTCGACCAAATAAAGGCGTGTCTGAACAGTACACCTGGCTGGGACCGGAAGTCGGTCAGCGATTTTACGAACCTCAGCCGGGGGACTGGAAAACTTTCGCCAGCCTCGCAGCCTTTCGTACGGCAACGAGGCAGGAGACGCACGGGATCGAAGTTGACTACGATGATTTCGAGGAGTTGACGCCGCCTGATCCGTCCCAACGCCACGCCGTTTATCATGCGATGGATTTGAATTTTCGACTGAAGCCGGACAGCAAAGCCGTGGATGCCGGCGTCGTGATACCCACGGTCAACGATCACTTCACAGGACGCGCACCGGATCTTGGGGCACTGGAAGTTAATACGCCGGAACCGACCTACGGTCCTCGGTGGCTTAAGGGGCAGCCGTTTTACCGGTGAGCCGGGAAGTTAACTGAGGAATGTTGCATTATGGCAATTCGCGTTTCCTGCCCTTGCGGACGCACTTTAAATCTGGCCGATGAACTGCGCGGCAAAAAAGTTCGCTGTCCGGAATGTTCGGCAGCGATCAGGATCGACGATGCGAGCACTCACGACGAAGCCTTATATCAATGGCCCTGACGGAATCGGCGGGCCTCTTAAAGGCCAGGTCGCTGTGGCCATGGCAGACGGGTCGGTGCGATTCATTTCAGAAGATATCGATCCGGTAACCTTCGAGCGGCTGTCAACAATGGCCGACGGGCAGTTAATCGGGGAGTTCTGAGAATCGAATCGTCGATGCTGAGGCAACCGGCAGATGAAAAAGTGCCTTTGAAGGTAGTGGACGAGGCAACGAGTCCCTGCGTTTCTGGACTCGT
>JAGQQS010001121.1 GCA_020426105.1 Planctomycetaceae bacterium | reverse complement strand
TGTCCTTTGAACGCAGCCGGAACTTCAACTTGTTCCATGCCACTGAAGTTGCGGAAACGCTCCCGCATCGCTGCAAAGCCTTCGTCAATTTCAACGTTATCCTGCGTCGCCAGCAACGCGTCCAAAAGCGCTGCCTGAGACGTCGAGAAACGCAGGCCATCTTCGGACGCGGACCCCAGCCCCGAAATCAGACCGATTTGCTCCAGCCATTCTTCCGGAAGAATGCCGAGCGACCCGTCGTCGAGTCGGACGGTAGAATCGCCGCGTTCGAGGGCCCGCAACAGCTCCGGAAAAGAAACTCCGCGACCCTCAAAGTCCACGTCTGTGTGAACGTCGAACCAGTCCAGATCTGAGGTGACGCGAAATCGCATCCCGCCAGCCTGACGAACTTTGCTTCCGTCAGCGAAAATAGCCCAGTCGGCATCCACGAGTTCGCGCACAGCGCGGCCCAGGTCACGCCGGGCAATTTCTACATTGATGTGCTGCTTCAGATCGCCAAGACGACGACGGAATCCCACCTGACGCAGTTTCTCCCAACATGAACTTTCAAACGGACGGTCACGAATTATGCAGCGATTGCTTTCGCGCTGCACGACCGCCCAGCGGGCACTGCTGCCGGAAACGGGAGTGCCAAGATAATCGAAAACGACTTCTGCGCTGAGCGAATCGTTTCTCCAGCGATTCAGTGGTGGTGACGTAATTCGCAGGATCGGCGAAGGTGTGACACGTACCTCTTCCAGCTGCAGCTCTTTCGGAAGATCCAGTCGCGGCAATGATGGTATATCCAGCAGTCGATCGACAAAATCGTGCTGATCCGCTTCAGGGATATGCAGCGCTCCGCCATCCGTCAGGGCTTTCATCCATTCAGACGCACCGAAGTCCCGCAGCAAACCGAGGGAGTCGTTGGTGACCACAAATCCGCCGGGCACAACCAGCGGTACATCACCCAATTCCATGACTTCATCGTTGCGAATCAGAAGGCCGGCGACCTTCCAGCCTTCGACTTCCGTATCCCGCCGAACGCGGACCGTCAGTTCCCAGGGCTCTGAACTGTCCCAGTTCAGCAACTGTTCCCCCGCGTCATCACTTCCCAGAACGCGCAGCCGACCGCTGCGACACATATCGGGCAGTACGAGTTGACCGAGTTCAAACGGTACATAGAAGCGATGCGCCGAAGTCCGCAGTTCCGCCTGTTGTGTGGTCCAGTTATTGCGTTCCGGAATCGCACCGGCCAGATACGACAGAAATGTGCGATCGTCTTCATGTTCGATATGATCGAGTTCGCCGGGACGAATCTTGAGTGGTTTAATCTTGCCCCATTGACCACCCGCCCGACGCTGGCGCTGTGACGCCTGGATCACAAGTTTTCCAGCTTCCTTGCTGGCTTCAAGATCGACTTCATAAAAAATCTGGCGTTCTTCCGGATCAGATTTCTTGCGGCCATCTGTGGGGCCGTCCATGTTCTCCTTGAGCTCGATGAGTCGCGATTCCCACGGACGCAGCGTCCGCTGCACGGGCTGCGTTTTCGGACGAACCTTTCCACGTGGCAGATTCGCCCCCGCATCAGGATCGACTCCGGCATCCAGGTCGTCCACCGAAATCGGCTGGTAGGCATTCGGGGCCATGAATGGTGTCATCCGCCCCGGACGCATCGACGAACTTACGTACCCGCCGGAATCGGTCGCCAGTATCGTCGCCCAAAGGTGCTTACATACCTTGCTTTTGGCAAACTGATCGCAGGTACAGAAAAGGCCGACATCATCGGGCTGATAACGCAGTTGGGTCTGATATTCAGCACCGTCCGTCACAAGTCCAAAAACGTTCTCCGATGTCACCCGAACCAGAGTGATCCGTTCAGCCTCGATATAGGCTGCGCCACGATGTCTCAGGTCCGCGCGAAAACGGTTTTGCATTAACTCCGCAAGCGTCATAGATCGTGTCACTCGAACAGTTCTGGTCGCGGCCTTCGAAACCAGCGACTTCATTGTTTTAAAAATTGCATCACGCAGCTGGATCTGCTGCCGCATGTAACATTCCCGGGGCCGGTGTCGCAGAATTCCTGCCAACCAGACCAGATCGGAAACATTCAGTCCGGTCCGCAAGTTCGCACTTTCCGCGCAGCGGGTCGCGAAGCGTAATCGAAACTAACCTGTTTCTGCCAGAACAGCCTGGTGAATTCGCGAAGTCTGCGTTAATTCAGCGGACTTTTCTCACGATTTGCGTTGTGGATGCCTCAAAATATCCAGAACTTCGGATCTCTTGACTTCGCAGGGGTGAGTTGCATGAATCCATGGACGGCCTGGTTTGACGATGATTTGCATCGCAGGCTTAACCCCGTCCAGTGCCGGCGTGTGGTTGCCTTTTCCTTTGTTTCATGTATCGTGGACCGTTCGAAAGACTCGATTGAGGAACACTAAGGCCGAAAGAATCTCTATGTCCGTTCTCCACCGTTGGTTGTTTTTCAGCTTCGTCCTGCTTTCAGCAATTGGCTGCAGTCGCGAACCCGTGTCGACTGCGGATTCAGAAGTCCGCTCCACCGGTGTTGTCACGGACTCAGCCGCCAATGAGGGCGTCAAGTTTATTTCCCCGTCGCTCACAGAAGAAGAAATCCGAGAAGGATGGGTAAGCCTGTTCGACGGGGAGTCATTGTACGGCTGGGACGTACCAACCGTCTCAAACTGGCACGTTGAAGATGGGCTGATTGTGGTGGACAGCGGAGAAAAAAGTCTGCTGCTGACGCCTTTCTTATTCGATGACTTTGAAATGCGTTGCAGTTTTCATGTGGCCAAGGGCGGTAACAGCGGTATTTTCCTGAGGACAGCGGACAATGCGATGGACCCGGCGCTTGACACGTATGAACTCAATATCTGTGACAGTCATCCTGCTTATGGGACAGGCAGTCTGGTCGGGCGCTATCTTGCGAAAGACGTGCCACCTGTTGAGGGAGCGTGGCACGAATTCCGGGTTCTCTGCAAGGGTCCTGTGATCAAGGTCTGGCTCGACGAAAAACAGATTGTTGATTTTACTGACATGAGTGAAGGAGTTCGTCTGACGGGTCGAATCGGGCTGCAGATGAATCAGGGGCGGTCTGCGTTTCGGGATGTTTTTATCCGCCCGCTGTCCTTGAAGCCGCTGTTGAATGGTCGCGATACTACGGGCTGGCATGTGGTGCCTGGTTCGACCAGTAATTTCAGCGTCAATGACGGACTGCTGCACATTTCCGGTGGGCCGGGATTTCTGGAATCGAACGACACGTTCGGGGATTTTGTCCTGAAAGTCGAAGCGCGGATCAATGGCGATGGCCTCAACAGTGGTGTCTTCTTCAGGGCAAAAACAGGGACCGCAGAAGCTCCGTCACACGGATATGAGATGCAGCTTCATAATGGTTTCAAGGCCGGCGATCGCACCAAACCGGTGGATTCCGGCACGGGTGCGATTTTTCGACGAGCAGCTGCGCGTTACGTTGTCGCAAATGACCGCGAGTTTTTCACCGCCGTGCTGGTGGCTCAGGGAGACCGATTTGCATCGTGGGTCAATGGTTATCAAGTGATGCAATGGCAGGACGATCGGACTCCGAATGACAACCCACGCGAAGGGCGTCGCCTTGATCCCGGACATCTCAGTCTTCAGGCGCATGACTCCACAACGGATCTCGATGTTCGAGCGATCGACATACAGGTATTGTCGTCGGAGCCGTGAGTGATGGACGGCAGCACGCCGCGTTACCGCACAGAACGCAACTTGCTCTAAAACTCGCCCGGAATCTCGCCGCCAGCCTGAGTGCCCAGGGCCAGCCATGTCG
>JAGQQS010001120.1 GCA_020426105.1 Planctomycetaceae bacterium | reverse complement strand
GTGCGGCGTCGCCGTCATCAACAGCAGGTGGCGAACATGCTCACCCAGTCGTTCCGCAAATCGAAAACGGGCCGTTTTTTCCAGCTTTGAGCCATAGTAGTGGGCCGAAAGTTTGTGGGCTTCGTCGAAGATGGCCAGATCCCAGCCGGCTGCGAGTAGTTTGCTCTGTAAACCCCCTGCCACCTTTTCGTTTCCTTTGTCCTCCTCGTCTCTGGAGATCTGATCCAGACGCACAATGAGTTGATGCTGGTCCTCGAACGGGTTGGCGTTTGGAGAGGCTTGCTCAAGCACCGAAGAATAGACTCGAAACTCAAGACCGAATTTCTCAAACAGTTCGTCTCGCCATTGTTCGACCAGACTACCGGGAGCAACGATAAGAATTCGACGGGCGTCGGCCCGCATGATCAGTTCGCGGATGTACAGCCCTGCCATGATCGTCTTTCCGGCACCGGGGTCGTCAGCCAGAACAAACCGCAGCGGCTGTCGGGGCAGCATGGACTCATAGACGGCAGTGATCTGGTGCGGCAGCGGTTCTACGTTGGACGTGTGGACCGCCATCATTGGATCGAACAGGAACGCCAGATCAATGCGTTTGGCTTCGCACGTCAGTTGAAATGCCGCACCGTCGCCATCAAAGGACCACGGACGCTCCACTGTGGCGATGCTGATGTTCGCTTCATCGGCGCGACCCAGTAACCGTTCCTTCGTCGTGCCATCAGGTGTCCTGTAGAAGACCTGCACCGCTCCGTCGCCAATCGGCACGACGGCCGCGACCGAGGCTAAGGCCGACGGTTCAAGGCCGACAAGCGGCAGTCCAGGTTTAAGGTCTTCGAGTTTCAGCATGGTTGGCTTGATTTCAAACTCCGCGAGTCTTTCCGGCTCGTGTTGGTATAGCGATGACTTTCAAAAACTTCTGCAGATTGGCTCGTCTAAACAGCATCACGATCAAATACATCTGGTCACACGGTTCGAATCGCAGTTCTCAAAACAAACTCGGGTCACCACGGGAATTGCGTTTCTTTGCAGGCTTGCGAACAGTCACCGGACGAAGAAGGGCCGCGACGGTGTTTTCTCCGGCGGCTCCACGTTCGTCCTCCGCAGTCCAGAGCGGAATCGCCCATACGCGGTATGTCCCCGACGCTTGACCAAGATCCAGGTAACACTGTTCATCGATTGGAAGTCCGGTGGAAGCGGCCCGGTAAATGGGTCCGTCCTTTGTGATTGATTTGTCCCTGGGCAGGAAATGGCCGTCAGCTTTGAAGGATTCACTGGCGACCGAGTATTCAATCCGCAGCCGGCGTGCTTCTCGCAATTCGTCGTCGGCACTGATACCAAAGAAATTGCCTTGGTTCGGATTGCCGACCGTCCCCATTTGAGTGGGCTTAAGCTTCCAAGTGAAGAACACGGCTGCGACAGAATCCGGCGACGTTTCCGTATAGCGACGGATCGTCGCTTCACGCGACGCATGATACGTCGATGCGAGACTGATGATGCCGCTGGCATCCGTGACGGCAGTCGCGTCGCGACTAAACCACGGCTGAGGGAACAGCAATTCAGCAGCGCCGATGTCGCACAACATTTCGAGAGAATCTTCGGCGTTCTGCCGATCACGATATCGCGCGTCTGTCCTGCACCATTCCTTAGTCGTGTAGTCCGGAAAAAACGTGTGACTGATCTCATGTGCCACGCTGAACCGCTGCCGTGTCTCCGGACGATCCATATTCACTCGCATTGTCATGCCACCCTGACCGTCGGGTACGAGTTCCGCGTCGGGACTATGGACGGGTGCTACCTCGCTGCGCCCAATCCCCCGAAGACTCGCAAGGACGTCAACACTAATCGGGAGTGATGGCTCACCAAATGAAGCGACATGGAGGTCGATTAATTCTCTGGCTTTAGCCCGGATTGCTACCGCCGCATCGAGACAACCAGTTGAACGGACGAGTTCGTCAATGAGCGCCTGTGTGGATCGCGCCGGCTGCGTCATGTCGATCGCCTCCGAGTGGTGTTCATCAGAACAAAATAGAGCTGATGCCACTCGTCGACCGTTTGCGGTTGTGCGCCGCGAAACTTTGTCGCGGCCAGTTCCTGAAGATCCTGTGCAGTGAGTTGCCCCCCCATTCGATCCCGGAACTCGTTTAGGGACGGCGGTATTTCAACGGGTCCATCCGGGGCCTTGACAGTCGCCAATGCCAGTAATTCGGCAAGTGTCGTCGAAAGTGCCTTTGCAATCCGGAGCAAAACGTCAGCAGATGGTTTCTTTAAGCCGTCGGTATCTCGCTCCAGCTCCCACAGATACGTCTTGGAAATCCCAGCCTTTACCGCAACTTCATCCAGCGATAACCCCCTGTCATCACGGATCTTGCGCAATCTCGACGCAAGATTATTTTCCGGCTGATTGGCTTGGTTCGCTGTCTCGCTCATACCTGCCAGTGTATCAAAATCGTCCGTCATGACAAGATTTGGCGTTCGTTATTGTTGACAGTCTAAAAGCGAACGGTATTGTTCGTTATGGCGAACGATTCGTAGCACCGAACTCTGGAATTCATTGCATGACGCCATCCTCATTAAAGGCAAAACGCCTGACCCGCAAAGTGGCCGCCGCCTCGACAAATGGTGATATCAGTGAAGTCACCCGTTCGATCAGGCCAGAAGTCACTGCCATGCTCTGGGGAAGGGCTGCCGGGCGTTGCGAGTTCTGGGGCTGCAATACGCCGCTCTGGAAATCAGCGGTGACGCAGGAGAAGGTCAATCGTGCTCAGCGAGCGCACATCTACGCGTTCAGCGGCAAAGGGCCACGAGGGCACAAGAGCATTTGTGCGGCTGCCCTGGACAACTTCGACAACTTGATGCTGGTGTGCCACGGCTGCCATCGGAAAGTCGACCAACACGCTGACGGCGGACGCTATCCGGCGTCGCTGCTTCAACAGTGGAAGGTCGCGCACGAACGCCGGATTGAGATTGTCACAGGCATCGACGCGACGAAGAAGAGCACCGTCGTGTTGTACGGTGCCAATGTCGGCGATCATAAATCACCGCTTCAGTTCATGGACGCGGCCCAAGCCCTCTTCCCTCGGCTGCATCCTGCGGACGATCGGGCCATTCAGCTAGGAACGATTAACAGTTCCTTCACGGACAAGTCACCGACATTCTGGGCACTCGAAGCCGAGAATTTGCGAACACACTTTGAGCGCCGCGTTCGCGAGCGTGCTGCCAGTGGCGAGGTAGACCACATTTCCATTTTCGCAATCGCGCCGCAGCCGCTCTTGATCCTGCTGGGATCGCTGATGATCGACATCACGAATGCCGAAGTATTCCAGCGTCATCGTGAGCCACAAACATGGAGTTGGCCTGATCGCGCTCGCGCGGTGAAATTCACGCTGGAAGAACCGAAGTCTTTCACCGGCAAGCCTGCACTGGTATTGGCGCTGAGTGCCGCCGTGACCGATGACCGGATCACGGACGTCCTTGGCCAAGATGCTTCGATTTGGCGTGTTACAGTGCCGAATCCCAATACCGATTTGATAAAGAGCCGAACTCATCTGTCGAGTTTCCGGTCATTCATTCGGCCGCTGCTTGATCGTATCAAGGAGCGTCACGGTCAAACCACCCCGCTCCATCTCTTTCCGGTCGCTGGAGTATCCATCGCTGTGGAAATGGGACGGGTGCGTATGCCGAAGGCACACATGCCGTGGCAAATCTACGACCAAGTGAACGCCCTCGGTGGGTTTGTTCCAGCCATTTCACTTTCTTCCCAGGACTAACCATGAACGTCACGGATGCCGAACAATCTCGCTTTCTTTCAATCATCGTCGATCATCTCGACGTTCCGAAGTCCTATTATGAAAA
>JAGQQS010000077.1 GCA_020426105.1 Planctomycetaceae bacterium | reverse complement strand
TCATTGATCAGCAGTGTTTCATCGAAAAACGGAACAAAAACCGTCCCTTTCGGCGGTTTACCACGACCATCGATCCAGACCGGAATCACCAGCGATCCACGGCGAGATTCCAATTTGACGCGATCGCCGTTTCGCAGACCATGTGTCGCTGCATCTTCAGGATGAAGTTCAGCATAAGCACCCGGCATTGCGCGACTAAGTTCCGGGATACGGCGAGTCATGGAACCTGTGTGCCAGTGCTCGAGGACTCGTCCGGTGCACAGCATGAACGGGTAGTCCTGATCGGGGACCTCGGCTGGTGCAATCCACGGATGGAACCAGATCTGAGCACGGTCATCGTGTGTGGAAGAATGATAAAACTGAATCTCTTTTCCACCGGCCACATAGGGGTCGAAACCTTCGGCAAATCGAAAATGCGTCTCCTGCCACTGTCCGTTCGTTTCCACGACCGGCCAGCGGAGTCCTCTGGCCTTGACGTACTCACCATAAGGGGCGAGGTCTTTGTGCTTAAAGCGAGAAAACTTTCGATACTCTTCAAACAGATGCTCATCGACATTGGTGTCGTAATAGTGTTCCCAATCCCAGATCGGCACTGCCGCTCCCTCAGCGTTCTTTACGTCGAACAGAAACTGACCATCTCTATCCTTCATGCCCTCAACGCCACGGTTGAATAATTCATGAGCAACGGCGATTGTCTGCCAGCAGTCGTCCCGAGCCTCACCGGGAGGATCAACCATTTTGAACCACTGCTGCGTGCGACGTTCTGAGTTACCGACCATGCCGTTCTTCTCAACCCACATCGCGGAAGGCAGGATCAAGTCGGCCAGTCGAGTTGTCGCGGTGGGATACACATCGCTGACAATCAGAAACTTGTCTTCGAGGCCAGCTTTGTCGTCTCCTTTGGGGTTGAACAGTTTGTTCAGATTGGGCAAAGTCTGTCCGGGATTGGTCACCTGGACCCAGATTGTTCCGATGTCACCACCCTGACTCGTCGGGGTGCAGAAGCTTTCCCACATTCTGACCGTATGGTGCCCCGGAGTTCCATTGATACGTCCCGGAGGAACTCGCCAGATATCTTCGGCTTTCTTTCGATGTTCAGCGTCGGCGACAACCATCCCGCCAGGAAGTGCGTGAGACAGCGTACCTACTTCCCGAACCGTACCACACGCGGATGGCTGGCCGGTCAGACTCGTCGGAGCATTTCCAGGGGTCCCAAAATGCCCGCTCAGCAGATGGATTCCGTGAACCATCGTGTTGATGGCCGTACCGCGAGTGTGCTGGTTCATTCCCATGCACCACAGCGATGTGATCTTTAATTCCGGATCGCCGAACAAATCGGCGAGCATTCGAATCTGTTCCGCAGGGACGCCAGAGAGCGTCTCTACATGCTCGGGGGTGTATGGTTCCAGCAGCGACTTGTATTCTTCAAACGAAATGGCTTTGCCGTGCAGATTGGGGTTCGCATCATCCGGAGCCTTAAAACTGCAGAATGAATCCACAAACTTCTGGCTCCAGGTACCATTCTTGATGAGCAGATGTGCGATCCCATTGGCGATAGCAAGGTCGCCGTGCCCTTTCATTTCCAGATAGTGCTGACAGGCTTCGGTCGTCCGCGTGCGGCGAGTGCCGATATCGATCAGCGTCACCTTTTCCCCGCGACTGCGCCGGTCGATGACACGGGAAAACAAAACCGGATGCATTTCTGCCGGATTGTTTCCCCACATAATCAGCACGTCGCAAGCTTCCAGATCGTCGTAACAGCCTGCGGGCTCATCAACGCCGTAAGTGGCCAGGAATCCCGTTACGGCTGAAGCCATGCATAGACGAGCGTTGGGGTCGATGTGATTATTGGACAGGCCGCCCTTCATAAACTTCTGAGCAGCATAGCCTTCTGGAATCGTCCATTGTCCGGAACCATAAAAGGCAAAACGCTCTGGCGCAGCCTCGATGCGGTCTGCAATCGTGCGAATGGCTTCTTCCCATGAGATTTCGCGATAGCTGTCACCTTCGCGAAGCAGAGGCCTTGTAAGTCGATCTTTTCCATACAGCGCCGCTCCGACATGATATCCCTTGACGCACAACAGACCCTTATTGACCTCGGCATTGCGATCGCCTGCAATGGCGACAACCTTGCCTGCCTGCACGCCAACCTGCACGTGACAGCCAGTTCCACAGAATCGGCAGGGTGCCTTTTGCCAGTCAACTCCAGTGGCAGGTTCGTCTGCGAGAATTGGCAACGCAAAGCTGGTTCCTCCGGCGATCGCGGCAGCGGCCGCCATGGCGGAGGCTTTAATGAACTCTCGACGCTGAAGAGCATTGCATTGTGGCTCAGGATCACGACTCATAGACAGGTCGGCTTTCCGGACGCAGTCGCAGGAACGCTGACAGACTCGTCTTCAAAATGAACAAACACAACATCGACAAACGCGACGCCGGGAATCTGCTGCAGACGTCGCGTAATCACTTCCAGTGAATCGGGGTCAGGCGAGTCAATCATAAGAGGAAAGCGATGAGTGACTGCCGTCACGGAGCCGATCTCCACGCCAGGGATACAGGATATCCGACTGATTATCTTTGACAGGTCAGCAAGGTCCTTATCGAGCGTAGCAACAAGACTGGCGATCATGATGTGGCTGTCATTCACAGAGATTGAAACTACGCCCCAAAGACTCATCTTGCAATTCCAGATAAGGAAGTCTACATTTCGAACCATGATCTCGTCAACAGCGACATATGCACTTCGAGCGGTTGTCTATCTGGCAAGTCAGCCAGCTGGATTTGTGAGTCGGTCGGAGATTTCCGATGCGACGTTCGTTCCGCATGAATATCTGCTCAAAGTGCTGAACCTGCTGGATAAGGCCGAGATTGTGGAATCGCGTCGTGGTCCGGGAGGTGGCTATCGTCTCCGCAGACCTGCAAGTGATCTGACTTCACTTGAGGTTGTGCTGGCTGTTGATTCGATTCCAAGGATTACAACATGCCCACTGGGAATTGGAGGTCACAAGAAATTGTGCCCGCTGCATAGACTTTTGGATGAGGCGGCAAAACGCGTTGAAGCAGCATTCGCCGAAGTGAGGATTTCTGAGTTGTTGCCTCGAATGCATGCAAAACATTGCGATTTTACCAAAACACTTTCGAGTCACTTAGCGGGTGTTGACGCATGATGGGTGGTTCGCGTTTTCTCTGTGTGTTATTGCCATTCTTCGCAGTGGGTGCAGGAGTCACCGCGACGATGCAGTGGGGTGGTGATGCCCAAAGCAGCAACGCCGAACACCGTGCGAATAAACCAGTCGGTCTCCCTGAACCGGCGGCCCCCATCGCAGGCAAGTTTTCGGTATCGATCCGTAAGCCGCCGGGACCTCCTCGCGTCGTCACTGCTCTGAAGGACGTTCATGGCAGTTCTGTGACAGTTGCGTGCTCCACCTGTCACACAACTCGCCCACCCAATCATCAGAACAAAACGGTGCAGACACTGGATGAGTTTCACCGCGGGATGGCGTTTTCGCATGGCACCGTGAGCTGTCTCTCGTGCCATAACCCCAACGATTACGACTCATTGCAACTGGCTGATGGTAGTCGTGTCGATTTCACCGACGTCATGACTCTTTGCGGTCAGTGCCATGGCCCGCAGATGAAAGACTACGGACACGGCGTCCACGGTGGACTTAACGGATATTGGGATTTGACTCGTGGCTCGCAGCAGAAAAACAACTGCGTGGATTGCCACAATCCTCATGCACCGCAGTTCCCAAAGATGCAGCCGACGTTCAAGCCGAAAGATCGATTTCTCGAAAAGGCGAGGTCAGAAAATTGACCACAGATCAGACACCCATGCAGGGACCACAACACAGAGATTATCAAAATCCGCTGCTACCCATTCTCGACCAGCCATCCACTCGCCGTACCTTGCTGAAAACAGCCGGGGCTGCGCTGGGGTTGGCCGCATTTGGAGAAGCACTGTCGCCGTTGATGGTGATCCCTGCGAACGTTTCTGTTGATGAGTTTCTGCAACAGCACTACAAGGAACTTTCCGACGAAGACAAGAAGAAGGTCTTTGCACGGCTGGAAGCGGAGACGAAAGAGCAGTTTGGGGCGGACGTCACGATTACCGACCGGAGGCCGATTCCTGGTGTCCGCTTTGGATATGCCATCAACGTCAGCAAGTGCAATGGCAATGGCAAGTGCATGGAAGCCTGCAACAAAGAGAACAATCACCACCGGGGCGTTGATCAGTCGTATATTCGCGTGCTGGAGATGACCAAGGGCTCGATGGACATGGAGCATGGCTCCACGACGTTCGATCATGCGGTGCCCCAGGAAGACAAGTTCTATTTGCCGGTGCAGTGTCAGCAGTGCGACAATCC
>JAGQQS010001119.1 GCA_020426105.1 Planctomycetaceae bacterium | reverse complement strand
CCGTACAGCATCATTGCCATTCCGCCTGGTCGCTCGCCAGATCTCGCCGCAGGATATTACCCCGGGGAAACATTTCCATTTCGGGCGGAAACACTGAATAATGTCGAATCGAGATGCGGGTAGGCGTTTTTTCTTGACTATGCCTGGTCAGTTTGTTCCACAACTCAGAGTTCTTTCAGCCTGCGGACGTGTAAAGAGGAGAATCAGCGACAGTGAGGGGACTCCAGAACTTCTGCGTGCTGCTTGCCTGCTGGTCGGGCGTGGCTGGCTTTGTTCAGGCTGATTCTCGAGTTAATGCGATGGTCGATACTTCCGGAACGGTGCGACCAATTTATTGGCTCCGCGCGCCACACAATCAGGGTGCTTCAGATCGGTCTGCTTCCCGCATCGAGGCTGTCACCTTCGTCCAGTCCGGTGAAGAAGTGGCGGTGTATAATCAGAATTTCCGACCACTCTGGAAGCGTCGATGTTCCGACGGACATCTGGTGGGCGGTTTCGACATCGATCAGGACGGCTGGCCGGATTTCGGCCTGGTGACGGAAGTTGAGACCAAAGAGACCTGCGGGACGCATGCAATCCGGCGGACTCAAATGACCCTGTACGCTGGCAACAACGGTCAATTGTTGTGGCAGAGCGAACCGCTTGATGACAAATGCTGGCACCTGACATCGACCACATACCCGACGCGTCAGTGGGCGACACAGAGTTTGTTGTTTGGTACGTCAGGGGCTTTCACCGCGTTACCGCAGTATGCGACGTCAGGATTTGTCAGTCGGTTAACGTCGCAGACAATTGTTAAGACTCGTTTCGATTACCCTTCCGTGCCTGAATTTGACCGCGACCCGGCTGCGCGCGAAAGTGCGTATCTCAATGGAGTGAAGCATGTTCCCAATTCACACGTTGCAAATGGTTTGTTCACTTTCGTTGATGGTGAGGAGCGTCTTGTCTTTTTCACTTCAGCCCGCGTCCTGCAATATTCGGCCGGCGGAAGTGACAAGGCCACGCTGTTGCACGATTGTCCGTTCCTGACGGCCGATCGCAAAGATCTGGCAGGCCGCAATTATGGCTCAGTCGCGGTCGATCCGAATGACGCAGGTCGAATCGGTCTGGTGACAGGAACTCCGGTGCAGACGGTATTTCTCGATGCAGTTGCCGGCAGACGAAGTGCAGATTCATACGGCGGAATCGAGCGTCACGTGACGCTCTACGATCTTCGAAACAATACAGTCCAGGACCGTTTCTTTTCGGCTGCTCACGACAACAATGACGGGGACATGTATCAGAATCGGATTGCGATACCGGCGCACATTTTTCTGCCGACTGCCGAGGAATCAACTTCCCCTCGACATTCACGCCTTGTGTATAGCGTATTTTCGGACGAAGCCTGGGCGACTCATATTTCGGCCGCAGATTCCCTGGATGATGTGTGCGTCGTCCCCAATCTGTTGGTCTGGGATATTCGCGATCTGGACGGCGATAATCATGTCGAAATCATTGCTTCGCCGACTCGCAAAACCGACACGGGCAACGAACCTGCGGGCGATGATGCGGATGCTTATCTGCCAGTCTGGGAAACCCGAATATACCGCTGGAACGAATTGCAGCAACGGCTGGATCCGCTGGCATCGTTCAACGACAGTCTGCCCGAACTGCGTCCGATGTTCCGAGAACCGGCCGTTTCATCGTCGCACGGCGCGTTGTTTCCTGTGCTCACCGTGCGCTCGGCTGACGGAAACCTGCAGTTGGTGCTGCGATCCCCATCGGGCGTTATCAGCCCCGTCGCCTTGCCGGATTTTGATGGCCGCTGACAGATTGAGCCTGGGGATTCTGGGGACACAAGTGTTCACGACATTCGCTTCGCGGAACACTCCTCTTCGCTAATCGAACACTAATAACCGGGTTGAAAGATTTCTCTGCGCACCATGAATGTCGTCCTGCCGTTTGATGAGTTATCAAAGACCCGGTCTGCGCTGCGTTACACGATGGCTTCGATCACGTTGCCTTCCAGAAACGTCAGGCGCTCGGCACGCCCGAGATGTTGCCAGGTGAGTTTGTGCTGGTCCAGTCCCAGTTGATGCAGGATCGTCGCATGGATGTCTCTGAAATGGTGCGGTGATTCCACGGCCCGCAGGCCAATCTCGTCGGTTGCTCCTACCACCTGCCCTCCGCGCACTCCGCCGCCCGCCATCAGCATCGTAAAACCCAGGTTGTGATGATCGCGACCTTTGCCGCCCTGAGCCTGAGGCGATCGGCCGAATTCTCCGCCCCACAATACGAGCGTTTCATCCAACAGACCTCGGCGTTTAAGGTCTTTTAATAATCCGGCCACCGGCTGGTCCGTTTCAGCGGCTTTTCGCAGATGGTTTTCCTCAATATCGCTGTGGGCATCCCATTGCATATCACCTGGGCCACCTCCCGATACAACACACACAAAACGTACTCCATTCTCGACCAGCCGCCTTGCCATCAGGCAGCGGCGCCCGTAATCATCGGTCGGCTTTTTCCCGACTCCGTAAAGATCCAGCGTTTCCTGAGTCTCCTCGCCGAGGTTAAACACTTCCGGCGCTTCGGTCTGCATCCGAAACGCAAGGTCGTAGGAATTCATCCGCGCCTGGAGTTCGTCGTCACCTGGTTGCGTCGAGGCTTCACTCAACGCACGAATCAACTTCAGTGTTCGCTCGCGCTGATGCAGATCAACATTGGGGGGAAGATCCAGATTCAGCACCGGACGACCTCCCGGTCGGAACATCGTTGGCTGGTACGCAGCGGGCAGAAACCCATGCATATACATCGGCTGTCCTGCTTCCAGGGCTCCTGATGGGTCGGGCAGGACGACATAGGCTGGCAGCGAATTACTCTCCGAACCAAGTCCCAGCAATGTCCACGACCCCATGCTGGGGAATCCAGGGGTCGTGCGACCGGAGAACAATTCATATTGCGCGGCCGAATGAACAACCTGATCGCCGGTGCACGAGCGAATCACGGCGAAATCATCAATGCAGGTACTCATGTGTGGAAACAGGTCTGACACCTCAATTCCGCTCTGGCCGAATCTCCGGAATCGGCGTTTCGATCCGAGCAGCCTGGAGTCCTTATTGACGACCTGATACTTCGCCTCACCAAACTGACTGGGGAGCAATTGACCGTGCAATTCATTCAGCAGCGGCTTCGGGTCAAAGGTTTCAACCTGGCTCGGCCCCCCGGCCATAAACAAAAAAATCACGCTGCGTGCGCGAGCGGGTTGATGCGCGACTCGGGGTTGTAAGGGGTCTGAACTATCGGCAAACCCTGGTCGATGAAATCCCAGAGATCCAAGAGTTAGGCTCCCGGCTCCGCTCAATGTATGACGCATCGCGCGACGTCGACCAACAGGATGCACAGTGCCGTCAAAACGTTCAGAGAACATAGAGGAACTCATTGAGGTTGAAGATTGCAAGGGCGAACTCGCGCAGTGGTTGATCCTGCAGGAATTCAGTGGCGAGCTCACGTTCACGAACCGAGGGTGAATGTCCGGTCGCCAATTGCCAGGCTCGATCGATGATTTTTTGCGGATCATCGCCACATTCACGTGTGAGTCGGTCTGCAAACGCGTCGGCCATCTCATTGGTAAAGCTGCCGTTCAGCAGTTCAAGTGCCTGAGGCGCGTGTGTGCTGGCAACGCGTTCCGGACAACTTGACTGCAGGGCAGGCGCATCAAACGTCTCCATAAACGGCAAGCGCAGATTTCGCTTGGCGATCAGATAAATGGAACGCCGATCGTGCTCAGTGGCATCCTTCGTAACGATCCATTGAGCAGGATCATAGAGTAAATTTACCAGTTCGCGGTCGACAGGAATCATGACACTCGGCCCATGTGACTTCAGGTTAAGCCGTCCTGTGATGGCGAGGATCGCGTCCCGTATTTCTTCACCTGACAATCGACGACGACGAAAGTGCGACAGATATAGATTTTCCGGATCGGCCTCAGCAGA
>JAGQQS010000076.1 GCA_020426105.1 Planctomycetaceae bacterium | reverse complement strand
CGCGGAACAACTCAGTCAGCCAGATTCCCGGCGTTTCTTCAGACGCAGTTTCAGGAACTGCCAATAGTTTGAAGCGATCTGGTATCACATACGACACCACCCACGCAGCCATCAACGCAGTTTCCCAAAACAGGAAAACGGGAGTGTGGCATTTTTGGCCGTCGGCGCTAAGGCCAGCCACCCCGAAATCTATCGTTTTTCGGCGTGTCGCAGGGATCAAATTCAGGTGGCCGTGGCTTCCCGAGCATAGTCAAACATTGGAGAAGACAAATAACGTTCTCCAGAATCCGGAAGAATGACCACGATTGTCTTGCCGGCACTCTCGGGACGAGCGGCGACTTTCAATGCGGCTGCCATGGCAGCCCCACAGCTGATTCCACACAAGATACCCTCTTCACGAGCAACCCGGGGGGCCATCTCCATGGATTCATCATCCGTCACCTGGACAACTTCATCAACAAGCTTCATGTCCAGGACATCGGGAACAAAGCCGGCACCTATCCCCTGAATTTTGTGTTTACCAGGTGCACCGCCGGACAACACCGGACTTGTGGCGGGCTCCACGGCAATCGATTTGAGGGCCAGTCCCTTCTCCTTTTTCAGATAACGCGATACGCCTGTGATTGTCCCCCCGGTTCCAACCCCTGACACAAGAATATCCACCTTGCCGCCGGTGTCTTCAAAGATCTCCGGACCGGTTGTGCGAAAATGAATCTCAGGGTTCGCCGGATTTTTGAATTGCTGCGGAATAAAGTAGTTCGGCTGAGCCGCCAGTTCCTCAGCGCGGGCAATGGCACCTTTCATTCCTTCGGCACCTGGCGTCAGTATCAGGTGCGCCCCAAACGCGCGCAGAATCATGCGTCGTTCGACCGACATGGTTTCCGGCATCGTCAGGGTGAGCTTATAACCGCGCGCCGCACAGACGTAGGCTAATGCGATCCCCGTGTTGCCGCTGGTGGGTTCGACAACTTCCATCCCAGGTTTCAGCCGTCCCGAACGTTCTGCGTCCCAGATCATCGCGGCACCGATGCGACACTTCACACTGTACGCCGGATTTCGTCCTTCGATTTTCGCCAGTACAGTCGCGTTCAGCCCGGCAGTCAGACGGTTAATGCGGACCAACGGCGTCCGGCCTATGGACTCAGAATTGTCGCTGAAAATCGCCATCTGTCGTAAACCTTTCTCAGTGGAAAAGAGGGGGTCAATCGTTCTAACGCAGTCTAACGACAGATCGCGATTTCGTAAAATCGTTCTGAAATCTGCATTTATCCGCTTCACACAAGGCAACCCCATGCGTGATTCTGCGTTTTCGGCAGACCCGACGGAGACGTGCGACAAAAGTCGATGAAGCTATCAGTTTCGGCGTGACTCAGCTGAAAAATACGACCATTTTCAATCGCAATTCATCACTCAGAGAGTGAT
>JAGQQS010000075.1 GCA_020426105.1 Planctomycetaceae bacterium | reverse complement strand
GACTCGTTTTGATTTTACTGTTTTTTTGCTTGTCAAAATGGTTCACAGCGTTGGCCATGCTCGAGAGCAACGTAAAGTCCGCCAGCGAAGTGACACGTCTGTCAGTCCCTATCGGACGCGTGCCTCGAACGTAATTTCGCCGCGGTCGTGGCCCTTCAGTGGTGCGTCGAGGCTGAACGTCAGAATCGAACTGCCTTCGCCATTGTCTTCGACCACCACTTCGCCGGGGTGTTCGCCGTCGATCTGAGCGGTTCCGGACATGTATTCGAGGCGTGGTGTCAGATTGTCAATGATGCGAACATCATACACATCGAAGTCACCGGTGTTCTCGAAGCGGATCGTAAACAGAATCGTGTCTCCGGTTTGTGCAATTTCACGATCGGCCAGTTTTACAAGATGAATATTGCCTTTTGTTTTTCGCTCATCTTCAAGCCCCACCGTCTGCTGGACCTTGAACACAGCATTGATGTTCGACGCAGTCGAGGTCGATGCCGTCAGCACGGGGTATTGATCACGAGTCCAGGCAATTGCATTCTGAATCTGCTGCTGAATGACTGATCCCTGATGACGTTCCATCAGACCGTAGCTGGAATAGTGTCGCCCTTCATGACCTTCGTCCACCTTACGATTTTGTTCCGGTGAATCCGTGCGTCGCGCCTGCATCGCCGGGGTAGAGCTTTCCATGCCATCAACACGATTGCGCGATTCGAGCCCGGACAAAATGGTGTCATGCACGTTCTCCTGAGGTGCATTGCCGGTCCGGATATTTCCGATCCCCTGACTGTCTCGTGCACCGGCGGCTCTATCAACCTTCGTGTCGGCCTGCAGACCTGTAACAGTTCGGACGGACCCGAATCGCGGAGCATAAACCGCGACGCGATTGGAAGGCGTGATCCGCGCAGCGCCAGTATGATCGGTAAATCCTGCGACTGTATCTTCGGAATCAAATCCGCTCCGCTTTCCGGCGGTGTAACCTGCCGGGGCATTTCGGTCGCCACCGTCAAAGATATATTCATCCGGATAACTATCTGCGAAAGGCGACGCGGCGATGGTCTCCATACAATTGGACGGCTGTTCGCGAGGATCAAATGCGCGACGTGGTTCCGCGGTTATAAAGGCCGGATTCTCCTGCGGAGTTGCAGGCACAACTTCTTCCGCCTGAAAGCTCACCAGCTGTATCTGACTCACCGCTCGCTTACGGGCCGAGTCGTCGGTCATCGTGGCGGCCTGCTCAACCTGAAACATCGCTGCGTTCTCAAGATTGCCGTCGATCAATGTCGGCCGGACATTCATCCGCACAACACCATCGGCCGGATCCGGAGTGGTATTCAGTGTTAACGTGTCCGGATAACGTGCCGTAACTGGGGCTGAAGACGCACGATACGGCTGAGTCTCGTTCTTTTCCGGGATCGACGACGAAAAAACATGATCCGGTTCACGCTGCGCAACCGGCAGAATGCCGCAACCGGAATTGAGCAGGAGAGCCAGACCGGCGATGCCGGACAGCAGCGTTGGTACAGATCCTGATGGCGCTGAATACATGCGAAGCGTTCCTGCTGGTCACAATGGCTAGCGGCGTACGAGCGAAGATTTAGGTCCGCGTTTGTCGGAAAGTTTCACGACACCTGTGTGGATGGGGACCGACTCGCCAAGATCAAAACCACCACCGGAACCATAATATAGATAGGGCATATAATTGCCGGAAGGCGTCCGACCGCCGATGCGCACGATAATCATCGGACGGCCCAGACGATCCGCTTCCTGCAAGGCATTGTCTGCGGGATTCACCGCTTGTGGAATTTCACGCCGCAGCGGATCATACATCGCCGCCAGTTGAGGCTGTTCGAGATACACAACACGCGTCACCATGCGGCCGTTGATTGCCTCTCGAATATCCGCCTCGGTCAGCACCACGGGGATCGGGTAATCGGCAGCGCGGCCCTGCGGAGGATGCATGCGATCCAGAATCTCGATCGAAGGATAGACCTCGACATTCGGGAATTCCGGCATGTCAGCGATCCTCAGCCGGTAAATGTGACCTGCGTTGACCGAGAACTGTGCCGGAGTCGACAGCGTGGCATTGGGTTCAGGCGTCGCACTGTACACCGCCACCGTGCCTGCCGTTGGCAGTTCGACACGGACGGGCTGCAACCATGCCGGATCATACTGCCGCACGCGTGCCAGGGTGTCCGCCACAAACCCCGGGGTCATCTTTTCGTTCAGCGGTTGAAAGTAGTCGCCCTGTTGAGCGTTTACTCTCGAACCGACACTGGCAACCACCACGCACGCCGTGACGCAAGCCAGCGACGGCAGTTTGATTAACAGATTGTGAATCGGGCTCATGGGAACTTCCGACGTTGAAAGGTTTTCAGCATCGCTTACGAAACAGGGGCGATCGAAGCAGATGCTTCGAATCGCCCCCGCGGTCAAAGATCGTGAATGAGTGTGCCAAAACTGAATGTGCGGTGACGGCGGGCTACTGCGTCGTTACGCCTCCCGTTTCTGCACCTTAGAAGCCATACACACTGGCGGCTCGCGACTGCGGAGTGGAAACTGACCCCGGAGCGTGAACCGGATGACTTTCCGTATACTGGATGTGCCGAACGGGTTCCGGAACACTGTACCCCGGATTGTGTTTGACATCGATCAGCATATGGTCCACTGGTTCAGGCATGCGGTTATCGCTGAGGTTGCGGATCGTGTGAGACTTCAGACCGGCCGGCCCGCCCAGTGGCAGGTGAGGAGGCCCTGGCAATCCGATCGGCGTCGCGGTGATCGGCATGCCGTAGACCGGAGTCGGTCCGACACCAGATACAGGAACCGACTGGCCTGGATAACCTCCACCGGCAGCAATCATCGCACCGGGCACTCCCGGCATATCAGAAGGAATTATCGTCAGCGGCGATGGTGGCAGGTACTCTCCCGAATCACCATCCGCGACCCGGTAACCGACGGTCTGAACTGAACCGTCTGCAGCCGCGACCGTGCCACCGTCGAAATTGATCTCTTTGTTTCCGACTCGCAACACGACCATGATGGTCCCCATGCGTTCAGCCTGTTCGATCGGGTCGACCCCGACGTCCAGTGTCGTCGAAACCAGAGTCTCGACTCCTGCGATCGCACGTGCCTGGAACTCCGGATCCGGCAGATAAATCACTTTTGTCACCATGTTATTGCCGCGAATGTGTTCCAGATCTTCGTTGGTGATTTCAACCGGCACCGTGTTGTGCTGCAGGTAGGCGAACGTGTTTGGATGTGCAGCCCTGACTTCCAGCGAGGGATAAAGACTCTGTCCTTCCCAGCCTTCACCCGGGATATTCCCAAATACCAGCTGATAGATAGCAGACTGTGGGAAGTCGGCCCGCCCCGGTACAAAACGCTGGTTGCGGGCGAGTGTCGCTCCTGACATCCAGCCGACCGACATGCCGTCCTGACCGATGAACTTGATCTGTGTGGCCATCGGTGGTCCACTCTGACCCATCATACCTGGCCCGCCAGGCTGAGCCAGCATTCCGAGGACTCCCGGTCCTGGACCGTCAACCATCGGCCCCGGGTGCTGCATCATGGCAGCAGGCGGTGCGACGTACTCGTTTGGCTTCAGGAGGCCGTGTCCCCCCGGGTTGCCGTGACCGCCGAAGCCGGCACAGCCCATACACACCACTACCAGGGCGCCCAGGGCCAGAAAGTAATATCTCATCGCTACCCCTTCCTTGAGATGCTGAGTGTTCGTTCCAACAGCAACCCGCAGATGACCGTACATTCACTTGAAAACTTACTGTGCCCGACTGTCCGCACTTTGCCATCGACCCCGCCAGGGGGACGACGGTACACTGCATTTGCACGCTCGAACCGATCGGCGTGCTTCGGATTTTCCGGGCATAATCGCGGTTTCGATTGACGAAGCTGCCTTCAGCTTTCCACCATTCAAACTTTTGACGACTAAAATGCCCCGACGATCCGTCGGTCCTTCCTCTCTTTCTTCGGGTCGTCGTGGCTCGAATCTTTGGCAAATTCAGTAAAATCAGAACATGAATCACAAACCAAATCCCTTGACCATCTCCTCCGGCCTGCCGGTCAGCATCGCGCTCTCGGCTCTGCTGGCGATAACTCTGCCACCAGCACCGGCAGGAATTGCCGATGAAACCGTCAGCCCGGCTGCAACGGCAGGAGCGGACGAAAAAAAAACGCCGGTTGACGGGGAAACGTCGGAGACCGCCACGCCGGAAGGGTCCGAGTCCGCCGCGGCACCGACGGCAGTTTCTGCCAATGTCCCGGAATCCAGGGATCTCCTGAATCAGATGCGCAGCGCACTGCAGGACCTGGATTCGCTGAAATGTGATTTGCATGAGACTGTGATTTTGTCCGGCATGAAGCTCCAGGCGGTCGGGACGTACGCGGAAGCCGCGGGAAATCGCGTCCGTGTCGAATTTCGAATTTTCCCGAGTCAAGCGGCGGGGAAGGGTGACGCTGGTCAGTTGGCGCTGGATGCCGATCCGGTAGCACTGGCTCCGGACACGTCTCAGGGAGAGTTGACTCAGGTGAGTGACGGTACCGTCTTGTTTACGCTGATGAAGAATGGAGCGAACACGCGCCTCACACGCCGCAATCTGCGAGATGTGATGGATGCCGCGACAAAAGTGGCCGGGTATGACTCGGACCACGTGGCGATGGACCTGGGTATAGGCGGCCTCCGCGGCCTGATTTCACGGATCGAATCGCTGATGGAATTTGCGCCCGCTCAGACAAAGAAGGTCGGCGAAACAGAATTCTATGTGGTCCGCGGTCGTTGGAATGCAAAGACTCGAACAGAATTATTCCGCCTCCGGGAGGATGCTGTCGTTGATCCTCGCCCACACGTGCCCGAGTACGTCGTATTCTACATCGACGCAAAGACTCTGCTGCCGCGCAGAATCGAATATCGCAAACGCGCGCCCGATCCGGCTCAGAAATTAGATCGCCCCCTCGTGACACTTGATCTGCGAAATCTTGTCCTGAACGAATCATTACCCGATGACATGTTTGCTTTCTCCGCGCCGGAAGGTGTGAAAGAGGAAGACGTAACCGAGCAAACAATCCAGGCCATTCAGCAGAGTGCCGCAACCCCTGACAGCACAAAGGATCCTGCCGCTCAATCGCCTGCAACCGAAACGCCCGCAACTGAAACGCCTGCAACCGAAACACAGAAGTAAATTATCTCGAAAACTGTCTGCTGCCTGAACGGCGCAACAGGATGTGTGCAGCGCCAGCGGAATACACCACTTTTCTCTGCTGCGATTCGGCTTTGGCGCATTATCGCAATGGCAGATAGATGTCGGTTCGGAGCTCTGCATCCGGGGTTGAAGGTGGCGTCGTCCGATAGATTTCCCAGGCTCCGCAGCGCTGTTGCTTCAACCGGCGGTGGCGCGCGATCTGATTCGCCACGCTCCACGCGTTACCCAGGTGCCGGTAGCTGCCGATATGTTCGACGCGCAGTGACTTCGATGGAGAAATCGACCACACATTATTGTCAGCATCGGCGGGCGGGAGACAGGGGGCATCCAGGCCCACGTGGTTTTACAGGCAGGATCTCCCACCTGCAATTATTCACAGTTACATTGAGAAAAATGCGATAGCGGCCCATGATCTGGAAAATCAGAGAATTTTCTGTGAAGCTACCGGGATTCCCGCTGCGGTTTGTCCCCCCCGCTACGCATGATGTCACCGACGCGAAATGCTCGCGTGTAAATCCACCAGGAATCCGACCATTACGGGATCGCGTTCTCAAAGATTTCCTGCAAAGCGTTGAGTTTTTCTCTGCTTCATAGCGTGTCCAGTAGAGGGTTCGCAGGCCACCTTCGGCGGAAGATTCACGTTTCTTTTTCCGTCGTTGTCAAGGATCGCCAATCCTTTCGATTCCGGATGTGTCACCAGGATAACCGGACTCTGATTCTCAGTGGCAATGTCCCGAAGCAGGACATAGATTTGTTTCTGCCGCAGAATTTCCAGATGAGGGTCCGAGGGATATAGTGAGATGACCTTTTACAGGCCAGCCTCTTGGTCTAAGATCCTTTCATACCGATCTGAAAAATTCAACGTTCCTGCTCGTTCAGGTCACGATTTCCTGCCAGAACGGGGGAGCGATTGCGGTGTTATTTCATTGGTTCGGGGGCGCAAATTGATGTTGTTGAACGGCACGGGCAATGTCTGAAATGAATGTATTTTTCCCCGATGCCTCTGAACGGACCTGTAGCCGCTTGAGAAGACACCTGTAATGACGACTCTGAATTCTGGAAAGCAAAATCAGCGGCGGTCATTTTTTGCCGGATGGGCCGTGTCGCTGGCTCTCCATGTGACACTCTTCTTCGTCGTCGGGTTAACGCTGCGGGGCTGTCAGCAGGCCAGCGTGGGACAGGCTGGCGGAGAAGTCTTCCGGGATGTCGGTCTTTTTGTTGTGGAAGGGCATGACGAAGGCGAGTCGAATGCGGGCGACGTCAGCGGAGCAGGGGACTCGCGCATTACAAAACCCGCACCGGAACAACCACCGGATGCAGCCACGACTGATGTATTGGTACCCGATCGACAGAACAATCGCGTGCCCACAGAGGCTCCGGACCTCACGTCACTGCTGAATGATAATCCATTTGATACCACATCTACGGCAGATGGTTCATCCACTTCGACGCTGCCGCCACTGATCGGTGCGGGCGAAGCAATTGGCGGAGGTCGTTCGCAATCAACTTCCGGAAACGCTTCCCTGATCAAACCGTCAGAAGCCGGTGGAACGAAACGCATCGGCGGCACCGGTGGGCCGGGTGAAACGACGTTCATGAATATCTCAGGCGTTGGCCAATCCTTCGTGTATATCATCGACACCAGCAGCAGCATGGCCGGCAGTCGTCTGAAGGTTGCGCAGGTTCAGTTAAAAGCAAGTCTGAGACTTCTCCAGCCGAATCAGAAGTTCGCCGTCATTTTCTACAATGACGAGTATCGTGAGCGGCTTAAGTTACGTCGGCAGGACAATTCGGCCATGTATTTTGCCACCGATGTCAACAAAGAACTGGCAGGCCACGAAGTCGATCGCATTACAGCCGACCGGGGTACGGCACACATGCCGGCGCTCATCGAAGCCATCAGTCTGAAGCCGGACGTGATCTATTTTCTTACTGACGGCGATGAACCGGAACTGTCCCCCGCGCAGTTAGCTGAGATTAGTCGACTATCCGGCAGTATCACGATCCATGTCGTAAAATTCGGCGACGGAACATTGTCCTCCCGTGGCATTTCATGGCTGCAAAGAATCGCCAGCCAGTCAAACGGCGAATATCGTGAAATCCCCATCAGCAATCGCTGAGACGCGCCCAGACAATTCTGTGATCGGAAAATTACGCTTCGGCAGATTTTAACGATCATGCAGACTGCCATCGAAGCACAGGCCCGGAATTCATCGGGCGCGTGGCAGACAGAGCTGTCTAATCTCTGAATTCTGACAATCGCTCCCTGCGTGGTCGCCGAACATGAAGTAGCGTTTCCGCAACAATTGAATCGTAACGCGCGCTGGCTGTAATCAGAAAGCCGGGTGCGCAGCGACGAAGGGGGCGGGAACATGACAGCATCTGCGAAACCAACCGAATGGCACTGCCCCGACTGGCCGGCACGGCTGGTCGGAAGCCTGCTCTCCGGACTCGCAGTCGTCATCCTGTTCCGGGAACTGCTGGCCGGGTGCCTCGCACGCTGGATCTCTGAACCGCAATATTCGCACGGCTTCGTGGTTCCGTTCGTTGCCCTCGTACTGGGATGGTCCCGTCGAGAAAAATTTCTGCACGGTACAGCTCGAAGCAGTCCGGTCGGATTGGCATTCATTCTGGGCGGTATCGCCGGTCATTTCGTGGCCGACTATTTTTTTGTCGAAGCGATCGACGCACTTTGTTTCCTGCTGACCCTTGTCGGCGTCACCCTGCTGATCTGGGGCCGACGCGCATTTGCCGGTCTGTGGCCTGCCGTGCTGTTTACCGGCTTCATGCTGCCGCTTCCGCCACAACTGGAACGTGCATTAGCCACGCCCATCCAGGTGCTGGGGGCCAATGAAGCCACCTGGTACATTCAGACTCTGGGTATTCCGGCAATTTCTCAGGGCCATACGATCCTCCTGGGAGAGACACGGCTCAGCGTTGTTGAAGCCTGCAGTGGATTGCGGATGGTGCTGGGATTCTTCGCGATTTCAACTGCCGCTGTCGTCATCAGCAAACGAACGGCCTGGGAAAAACTGCTCATGGTGATGAGCGCTCCGCCGATCGCCCTGATCTGCAATGTTGCAAGAATTGTGGCATCAGCGATGGCCCATCAATCGTACGGCTCGGCAGCCGCGTCTCTGATTTTCCATGATTTCAGCGGCTGGCTCATGATACCGGCTGGGGTACTGCTGTTATTTCTCGAACTCAAATTACTGGATTGCCTGTTCGTGCCTGCCGGCGATTCTCGTCCCGGCATGACGTATCACTCGGCAATCAAGCCATTCAGTGTTCAAACCTGAAGCCATGGATCGCGCAAGACAACACCATGACTGAATCCGAACCATCACTTTCACGTCGCGACTTTGCGCTCTGCACCGGCGGCCTCCTGGGACTGCTGGGTGCCGGTGGAGCCGATGTAGCGCTGAGTTACCGCGCACATGACCCAGCTGCTTTGGCTGCAGCAGCGGCCCGCGTGGAATTCATTCCCGATCAAATCGGGAACTGGACGGCCAATTCGACGCCACCTGACGGGCGAATGATTCCAGCGCCAGGAATCGCCGGCAGAATCGATCGTACGTATCGCAATTCCGTCAGTGGTTATGAAGTATCACTGACTGTGCTGTGTGGTACATCCAGCCTGATCAGTAACCATCCTCCGGACGCCTGTATTGATGATGCAGGGTACGAATTATCGTCCGGCCCAACGGTTGTTGCCTTTAACGATGGCGGTGACGATCAGTTCACTTTGAATCGTGCATTGTTTCGAATATCAGGTTCGTCGCTGTCCGATGCGATTCGGGTTTTCTGGGGCTGGAGCGACAATGGTGTATGGACCGTGCCGGCCAATCCGCGTCTCGCGTTTCGCGGACTCCCGTTCCTGTATAAGTTGTACGTGACGGATCGCACGCCTTCTCACACAGACGATATTCCGCAGTCCGAATCGTTTCTTGAGGATGCGCTGCCGGAGATTCGCAGGAGGCTGGATCAGCCATGAATGTCCTGGAATCAAAGTGTGATCGTCAATATCGTGTACTCAACCCGCGTGCCGCTGTGATCGTGGGGGTCACCGCGGTGCTCTTTCTGTTTGGCATGCGCAAGCTGCACGACCGGCAGTTTGGCAGGATTATTGAGTTTCTGCGGCAGTCAGCTTATGCCGCTCTGGATGCCAACGACTATCAAAAGGCTCAGATGGGCTTGAATCAGTATCTGACTTTTCGTTCCTCAGACATGGACGCACGCCAGAAACTTTCAACACTCCTGTCCACGCACATCCGCACGCGTCCCGCACTTGAACAGGCGTTTCAGCTGAACGAAGACCTCCTCCGAAATGATCTTCCTCAACAGGAATTACGTCTGGAACAATCTCGCATCGCCGTAAAACTGAATCGATGTTCCGATGCACGAGCCCACCTGCAGATCCTGCAGAAGCTCGATGAAGACTCATCTGAAATCTGGTACCTCAGCGCCCATTGCGCCCGCGAAGCCCGCAAAACGGACGAAGCGGCGCGTTGGTACCAGCGCGCTCTGAGCTGTCCGAATCCACCGGAGGCCGCGTTCGAAGAACTTGCGGAGCTGGCCACGGCCAATCCGCATCTCATGCTGGACGCAGAAAACATTCTGGATCAGATGGTGACAACCTGCAATTCGGCCACCGCGCGACGACTGCGGGCCATACAACTTGTCGGGAAGAAACAGTTCTCCGAAGCGCTGTCACATGTCTGGAAGGGTCTTGAGGCAGCCCCCGATGACATTGCGCTGAACGCGATTCTGGTCAATTGCCTGCAACACATCACCGGTTCCCCGATACCGCATCATCTGAGTCCACAAGATCAGTCACCCACCGCAGACGTCGAGTTACTGCGCGGCATCCGCCACCTTCAGGGCTGCGTCGAACGCAATCCAGCGGAAAATTCATTGAGGATCGATCTGGCAGCGCTCCTCTGGCAAAATCAACAGCAACCCGCAGCGATTCAGGTTCTGGAGGCGGGCATCAGTCGAAAACCCCGCGGATATCAGTTGCACGGAGTACTCATCGATTATCTGCTCACGCAGGGACACGGCGAGAAAGCGGAGCGATTGCTCGCGAGCCTGCCTGCCAACGCATTGTCCCGATCAGAACGTGAACTTCTGACCGGCCGTTGCGAAATGTTGCGGAAAGACTGGAAGGCGGCTGACGCTTCCTTGCAGCGGGCTGTCGCCTACTCCGAATCCGATTCCGGCCTGCAGCAACGCGCTGAAATGCTGCTCGCAGTTTGCCGCTCAAACTCCGGAGATGTCGCCACGGCCGTGGATGCGTTTCGCACAATTCTGGCAGCAGCTCCCGATTCTGTTGCCAGCCGCCTGGGAATGGCAGCCGCCTGGCTAAGAGCCGGGCGAAAAGACCTCGCCATCGCAGAATACCGACATCTGGTCGAGATTCCCGGAGTTCCCGCGTTCCTGGCCGACCTGATTATTCAGAGAAATCTGGAATTGCCGGCCGGTCTCCGCGAGTGGAATGAAGTCGCTGATTTAGTACGCGACGAAAACCCGCGGATCACAGATTCGACCGAACGCGCTCTGCTCCGAACAGACTTGTTGATGGCATCCGGCCGAGTGACGGAAGCGATCGCCGGTCTTGAACTGGCATCCGCCTCCAGCCCTGCAAATGCACCGCTGCAGCGCGCGCTGGCCAGGTTGAACGGGCCGCACAGCGGCGGACTGCAGCATCGGCTGCAACAACTTGCGTCCAATACTCCGGAAGACCACAACTTACTCGCGACCCTCGTGAGGCTCAAACTGAACGCCAATGAGGCCGAAGAAGCATTGGCGATGCTGGACAGGATCGCGAATGGTCACCACAGTCCCCGTCGGAACGCCGCCGACGCGCTCCTGCTGGCAGTTCGTACAACGCAACGAGTCATTTCACTCGAAACACTTTCAGGACACAAACAGTATCTTGAACTCTTCAGGGAAGCGCAACGACGCTATGCCCGACAGCTCACCGTGCTGAGCCCTGCGTTCGAAGCCACCCTCGTGCAGGTGATGGCTCAACAGGGACAGGCACAGGAGGCCTTGAAACGCGTACAATCGATCGCCCCGTCCGGGGAACCCGCCGTCAAAATCAGTGCCCTGATGGCGCTGGTGCATTATGCGTCACCGCGTCAGCCAGTCCTGCCCGATGCGATGCGGGAACTGCTGGCCATGATCAAAGCGGATCCCAATAATATTGCCCTGCGAATCTGCTATGCCGACCTGTTGATTTACGGCGATCACTTCGCAATCGCCGCTCAGGTGCTGGAACAGCTGCAGAACGCCCGGCCCGATACCGGAGAAGTCGCGGCTCGTCAGGCATGGCTGCTTGCCGTCACGGCCGGTTCGCTTGAAAAAGCAACCTCGCTGATTGCCCATGCAATCTCAATGCAGCCGCAGAACCCGGCTTTCCGCGTGATGCAGGGGCGAGTCCTGCTGGCACAAGGCAATTATCCCGAAGTCCTGTCGGTACTCAAAGGTCTCAACGAGCAGCCTCTTTCGCAGGCCGCTTTGACCTACAGAGCTGCCGCGCTGCTGGAGATGCAGGAGGTGGATGAGGCCTGGCGGACCGTCGAACAGATTCGCGTGCAGGATCTCCGAGACCCGATGTTTCCAGCCGATGAACGACTGCTGCAAGCAATTCAGAACCGCCTGAGCCAGTTCATGACGGCTTCAAATACACAGCCGTAAATCTATTTTTCCTCCGCGGCTTTCGCGAGATCTTCATCACTGCCAGCAACCAGCAGGGTGTCTGAATCCTTCAGCCGCACATCCGGGTTACTGGATGCCGCCATCTTGTCCGTCAGAATGTCATGAATCGCAACAACGGTGATTCCGAATCGTTGTCTCAGTTCAAGTTCGCGGAGCGTTCTTCCCATCCATGATTCGGGGACACCCATTTCCTGAATACTGAATCCCGTACCCAGCTTCACGTAGTTCAGCAGTCCTGAACCAGCCATGCGTTTTCCCAGACTGATCGCGGATTCGCGTTCCGGAAAGATCGTCTCTGTCACCTTCATACGTTCCATCACCCGCGCATGATCGCGTGAAATGACTTTGACATACACATCACGAATTCCCAGATCGTGAACAGCCATCGTCGTCAGAATACTGGCCGTGATATCGTCGCCCGTACTGATCACGGCGGCGTCGGCACCCTTGGCCCCGATTTTTTCCAGGGTATGCAGGTTTTTGGCATCCCCCACCGCCGCGCGGGATACATATTTAGAAACACGATCGACGGCATCTTCGTCGGTATCAATGGCGATCACTTCGTGCCGCTGCGCAAACAGAGACTCCGCGACACTTGATCCGAAATTGCCCAGACCAACGACCAGAAATCTTCTCATAGGTTCAACTCTCTGAAAACGCAATTAGCCAACGACAACGTCTTCGTAGGCATACCGAAAACGTCCCGATGATGATCGCGGGACGGTTAAAGATGCCGCCAGCGTCAACAACCCGACACGCCCCAGAAACATCATCACGATAATGACTGCACGACCGGCGATCGACAAATGGCCTGTCAATCCCATCGAGAGACCTACGGTATTGACAGCACTGCTGACTTCGAACATATGCTCGGTCAGTCCGCGATTCGACACGATCTCCGTAGCTGACAGCAGAAACAGTCCGGCGATCGAAAAACCGATGGCGATGACAAATAAACCGACAGCGCGGGACGTAGTTTCTTCCGGCACCGACCGGCCGAAACAGTTGGTGGATTCTGAACCCCGAAGTCGCGACCATGCGAGCAGACCAATCAGGGCGAATGTCGTCGTCTTCATCCCGCCCGCAGTCGATCCTGGTGAACCACCGACTGTCATCAGCATAATGGTCAGCAGATTCGCACTGTCCGTCGCCTGGCCGTAATCAATTGAATTGAATCCTGCCGTTCGCGGCGTGACGCTCATGAACAACGAATTCATCAGTTTGTCGAAAATCGACATACCCGCCAGACAATTGTTCCATTCAAACATGGCAAACAAGGGTGCAGCCGTAAGCGTCAGCAGCAGGGAGGCAAGAATGACGATCCTGCTTTGCAGCGAAATGCGAAATGCACGTTTGTGTCTCCACGAGACGATGGAGTGCCAGATTTCCGTATGTGTCAAAAACCCGATTCCGCCCGCCAGAATCAGAATGGAGATCACCGTCAGACTGGCCGGGCTGTCCTGAAATCCCATCAGGGAATCCGTGAACGTAGAAAATCCGGCGTTACAGAACGCACTGACGGAGTGAAAAATGGCAGGCCACGCAGCTTCCTTCCAGCCGAATTTAGGCACCCATAAAGCATAGAGCGCCAAAGCACCGATGGCTTCGAAGACAAATGTAAACCGCACAACGTCACGCGTAATATTGCGTCCTTCCAGATGCAAAGCGGACTCGGGTGCCACGATCGAGCTGGCCTGGGCTCGCAGAGACAATCGCTTTCCCAGTGCCACCAGGATCAAACTGGCAAATGTCAGCATGCCAAGTCCGCCGAGCTGGATAAGCAGCAGCACAAACGCCTGGCCCCATGGCGTAAAGTATCGCGCCGTATCTTCCACAATCAGGCCCGTGACACAAACGGCGCTGGTGGATGTGAATAAGGCATCCAGCCAGCTCATGGATTCATTGGTATAGATCCCGGGCAGCAGCTGCAGACCGAGAGTACCCAGAAAAATCAGCAGCGCAAACGAACCGACGAACATCTGCGGCGGTGTCAAACGCTGCCATGTCGCGAGCCGTTGTCCCTGCGGGATATCCCAGCGCTGAGTTCGTCCAAATCTTCTAAGCTTCAACCTTCACCACCGTTTTGCCGACGAAGCGACGGACAACAAATCGCCATCCTGCTGAGAACAATTCCGGAATGCTGCGAAGCATAGCATCCAGCTGGCCGCGCGTGAAATGTAGCCGTCTCGCTCCGCCGAGACGAGCCCTCAGGCTGGCCCTCGCGCCGTACAAACCCCGGTAATTTCGCACATACCCTTCGCCGACAAATCGAACGATCAGCCAACCGCCTTGCCACCGTCGAAAATGAAACACCCGGCTCACCGAGCACGACACCGATTCAACCACAGACACGCGATGATCTCTGCCACCGTTCCACGGCGGAGGTGTTCTCTGCGATGCAAACCCCACGCTGAAGCGTGGGGCTACGTGCTCAACTCGTTTCACGAGTAAGTCGCAGGCCTCACAGACCAATGAAACAAGGTGTTGGGACCAATACCGGGGCCATTCAGGAAGGTTACCGTCGGCCTCGTGCTGGCGGGATCGTAACTGAAGGCTACCAACTGAGGTGAGAGACTTTCTTGAGGTCTCCGTCTGGCTCGCCCAGGCGGGACCAGCATTTGGAAGGCCGGGGTTGGAATCCCCTCCAGTCGTCGCTTCCGCCCGGATGAACCGGACGGAGAGCAGCTGTCGCTCGGTCGTTGTTGTAGTGTAGCTGCCAGTTGTTCCTCCGACCGGCACGAGGCCGACGGAAGGGCAGGGGAAGGGGAAAAGGCTGCAGCTGATTGATTCAGCCCACAGATTCAAGTGGAATCAGGTGGCGATCCATGTGCTTCTGCAGAATTTAAGATAATTGAATGCAATGCATGACCGAGGTAGTTGTCTGGAATCATTTATCGCGGCCATGTCTGGACAACATGCAGAGATGCCCTGTGATTTTTTGTGTCTCTTCGTGTTTTTCGTGGCTAAGAAAACTCGAGCGGCGCGTGGCTTGTTTTCCAGCCACAAAGAGGCACAAGAAGACACAAGAAATTACGAATAACGTCTGGAAGTCGCTCCAGTCAAATTGTGCAGACACGTGCGACAAAAGTCGAAGAAGCTATCAGTTTCGGCGTGACTCAGCTGAAGAATACGACCATTTTCAATCGCAATTCATCACTCAGAGAGTGATGGCTACTTTTGTCACACGTGTCTGTGCAGTTCGCTGATACGAGGTGTGTCCCCGACATTCATTTGTCCTGACACTCATCAGCGACGGCGGCGGAAATCACCATTTCCACGTAATATCCCGGTGACAGCCTCGCTTCCACGCACGCTCTGACCGGAGGATGTCCGGCCGGAACCCACTCGTCCCAAAGCTCGTTCAGGATTGAACTGTCGTTCAGGTCCGCCAGAAAAATGAGTACCTGAAGCAGATCCGTGCGACGACTCTGAATGCGCTCCAGAGTCCCGTTGATCTGCGACAGCACTTGAGCAATCTGGCCACGCGCATCGGCCGTGGCATCATCCGCCACTTCTACCCAGCGCGCTTCACCACGGTAGATCACAAGATCCGACCAGCGAGCCGATTCTCCAAAACGTTGTATCTCAGACATAAATTTTCTGTTGCTGATCTCATGAAGAAGCACCAGGGCTTCGTACGAATTCTTTCTGAACCACAGAGCACTCATCCGATCGGTGATCTTTACGGTGCCTGGATTCTACCGGACTCAGATGCAAACTGTCGATCCTCCGGCAATTCAGATCCACTTCCGGGTACAGTCGCAGATGGCTATCGAGGCAGCTTCTGTGTGCCGGAAAGGGCTTGCCCGATCACTGCTACCTACCACTCAAACACCAAAAGGTGGCCGGAACCGAAGATTCACTAACTGAAGCCTGGCTGAGTTTAAAGCAAAACAGCGAATGAACGACCGTTGACCGCGATCCGGCCTCAGCAATCTTTGAAACCGCTCATCGACGCTAACAGGACGCTAATGAATAGCAGCCGTTGGTGACGATTAGCGTTCTAAGATAATTGAATGCAATGCATGACCGGGGTAGTTGTCTGGAAACATCCATCGCGGCCATGTCTGGACAACATGCGAGATGCCCTGCAATCTCTTGTGTCACTTCGTGTTTTTTCGTGGCTAAAAAATCTCGAGCGCCGCGTGGCTTGTTTTCCAGACACAAAGAAACACAAGAAGACACAAAAATATCACCCCGGCGGTGCCATGCATTATTTGAGCACGACGCTGATTCAACCAACGACGCGTGATGATCTGCCGCCGTTCCACGGCTGGGTGTACTCTGCGATGCAAACCCCACGCTGAAGCGTGGGGCTACGTGCTGCACTCGTTTCACGAGTAAGTCGCAATCTTTGCGAAGAATGACACAAGA
>JAGQQS010000074.1:1916-5079 GCA_020426105.1 Planctomycetaceae bacterium | reverse complement strand
AGCATGGCACGCAGCGCCGCAGCGACGCGGGCATTGCCGGGCTGCATCGCGCGTTCAAGGACGGCACGCTGCCGCGGGTGAAGATCGCGTACGGCTACTGCTGCAAGCCGCGCGGCAGCATTGGCCATCAGGCGTTTGGCCCGCCGCCGAGCCAGCTCGACTGGGATCTGTGGAAGGGGCCCGCAGTCATCGATCAGTACCACGCCAATTACGTGCACTACAACTGGCACTGGTTCTGGAAAACCGGAAACGGTGACCTCAACAATCAGGGTACTCATCAACTGGATATCGCCCGCTGGGCATTGGACAAAGATCTTACCCATCCCGTGCGCGCCATGGCGATTGGCGGTCGCTTCGCATGGAATGATCAGGGCGAGACACCTAACACGATGATGGGCATTGCCGAATATCCAAACGGCCAGCAGGTCTTCTTCAACGTCAGGAATGTGGATTACAAGGGATATGAACGTCAGGTGGAGAATGAGTATTACTTTGAGGACGGCGGTAAAATTGTCCGAGGCAAGTACTATCCCGCCGGAAGTTCAGAGGGCGAGAAACTGAATATCAAACCCGGCAACGTAACACCCGGCGGCAACTGGGCGGCGTTCATTACGGCTTGTCGCGAAGGCAAACCGGAACTTGCGAACGGCAATGTCTATGATGCGCACTACGGCTGTGTCCTTGGGCATCTGATGAACAACTCGTACCGTCTGGGAGAAAAGGTTCCATTTAACAGCAAAGCCGGACGTTTCGGAGACAACAAAGAAGCAGCCGAGCACTTTCTGAAATTACATGAGCTTATGCGAGACGGTGTCGGTGTCCCGGAAGACGGCGCTGAATACACCGTTGGCCCATGGCTGACATTCGATCCCGAAACAGAAACACACACAGGCGAATTTGCGACAGAAGCAAATCAATTGCTGAAGGACCCCAATCGACCAGGTTTTGAAGTGCCGACAGTGGATCAGGTGTAACGTTCATCCACGCATCCAGTATCGAATTTCCAGACCACTGTCGCGTGCACCGGCCCGTGATCAAACAATAACTTCACTTTGATTCGAGCGCGGCGATCTCCGAATCGGTGCATCCAACAAAGGACGCCGATGTCGCAACCCCCGTTTCGGTCATGCGTTCCACAAAGGCATCAACAGCGACGATCTCTATGGGACGGCTTTTATGGTGCATGGCACCTGTGTCGCTCACGGCGAATTGTAAGCCTTCCGTCGGCCTCGTGCCGGCCGGAGGCACAACTGGCAGCTACCGAAAGATTCGTCAGGTTGGGCTCTCCGCCCGGTTTATGCGCAGTGGCGTGGACTTAAGCTCTCCATCCGACCCTGTGTCGGTGGAAGCCAGACTGATTGGCTACAACAGGACACCCTGACACGCGCCACTCCTCCCCTGTTTTTGCTCGCCGAAGGCGAGCAAAAACAGGGGAGGACTGAGAGATCGATGTTTTGGCGTCGCGGAATAGCTTGCAAGTCGGCGGTCTACCGACAGAGTGTCGGCAGGGCCGTAAGGGACATCATTTTTCCTTAAGTCCACGCCATTGCGGTTTACTCGGTGGGAAGCAACGCAGGAAGCTTCACAAATCCGCAATCTAGTATGGTGGTGCCATGGACGAGTTGTTGAACGGCAACAAACTCCAAACGGAGCACATTCATACAAGGCGGTAGAAAAATTTTACGGTAAAAAGATTTTGACGTTCGGCAGCTCTCTCAATTTTTCTACCGCGAAATTGTTCTCCCCTGATCTCTATTCCTCACAGGGAAGGCCTCTATGGAGCCTGGCACCTGTATCGCAACACATGAATTTTCCGCGACAGGCTTGAAGTCTCGACACCCTCAGGCAGTATCTGTCGAGCGACCCACAGTCGAATTTGGAATGCGCCATGGCTGCATAGTGAAAAATACGACCATTTTCAATCGCAATTCATCACTCAGAGAGTGATGGCTACTTTTGTCACACGTGTCTGGTGTATCGTTTCTGTCTAATTCCCCGCCGGTTGGCCATGTTTTCTTGGGTCGCTGCCGCCGGTGACCTGCTTGGGTTGGCGTGCTACGCTTTGTGAAGCGGCCAGGGATGAGGCTTGTTTCGTGACATGTCCCCGAGCCTGCAATGACTCAGAAGATGTCGCGAAGACTGCGGGTTCGAGGAGAAGTTCATCCGGTGACCACTGATGATGGAATCTCGGCGCGGCTACGGCTTGCTGGGCCGTCAATCCGAACACTGTATGATTGAGGATACTCTGCAGGGTTGCTGTGATGATTCTTGGTCCGCCTGATGCGCCGCAGGCGTAGACTGCATTGCCGTTCTTAACAATGATTGTTGGCGTCATGCTGCTGAGCGGCTTTTTTCCAGGGGCAACGGCGTTGGCTTTGCTCTGGATCAGCCCCAACGCATTGGGTTTGCCGGGGTTCGTTGCAAAATCGTCCATCTGGTTGTTGAGCAGAATGCCAAACTCCGGCACGACGACAAAACTGCCAAACGCCAGATTGATCGTCTCCGTGCAGGCGACGGCATTGCCACTTTCATCGATCACAGAAAAATGACTCGTACCTGCATCGTCTTCAGTAAAGAAGCGACCATAGTCGCTCATGGATTTTGTTTGTCGCAGATCGATTCGGTCAGCGATCCGCGCCGCGTATTGCGGGCTGAGTAATTTTGCGACAGGAACATCGACAAAATCTGTGTCGCCGAGGAACTCCGCCCGATTCGCGAAGGCGTGCTTGAGCGCTTCTGTTACCACATGAATATAGTCGGGCGAATTGTGTTCCAGAGTTTTCAGAGAAACGCCTTGCTTCTCTTCCCATGACTCAAGCGTTTGCAGCGATTGCAGTAACGCGACACCGCCACTCGATGGAGGCGGCATTGAGAGGATAAGTTGCCCGTGAAAACTCGCCTGTACCACCTGGCGTTCGACGGGTGTGTACGACTGCAGATCCGCGATTTGCATCGTCCCGGATTCCTCAGCGATGGCTAAACATATCGCCGCAGCCATTTCACCCTGATAAAAGCCAGCAGCTCCTTTCTCGGCGATTCGTTCGAGTGCTGCTAATTGCGGCGAATAAAATCGATCGCCAATTTTCCAGGCGCGGCCATGGTTCAGATATTTTTCGATCAGTCCGGAGAAACGTGATTCATAGTTTCTGTGGCTGCGGATCGT
>JAGQQS010000074.1:0-1775 GCA_020426105.1 Planctomycetaceae bacterium | reverse complement strand
CCCGGCACACCGACAGCCTTACCACCCCGGACACTGGCAGGCTCCGGCTGGCCCGAATCTGCGGCGTCGAGATAATCGCTGGCTGAAACATTTGCGGGTGCTCGCTCGCGATAGTCGAGTGCAACCGCTTGCTGTGCCTTCGCATCCCAGATCACCATGAATCCGCCACCGCCAATTCCGCAGCTTGCAGGCCTGACAACGGATAACGCGAACGAAGTTGCAACAGCAGCGTCAACCACATTGCCGCCTTCGCGCAGGATTCTCGCTCCCGCTTCGCTGGCTGCTGCGTGATCTGCTGCAACGACGCCGTGCTGAAATGTAGTGGGACGCGCAGTCGCCAATTCATCGGCAATGGCATCGTGAGCCAGCGCCCTTGCCAGACATATCACCGTGAGAACGATTCGGTTCGAAATATTCACGACGAATTGCATTAAGCAGACTTGGACAACCGATTGGGACATGCGCGCATAGTTTTTACGGATGACCACGACTCGCCGGGCGCGAGGCGACACGCGAGAACTATTTTGCCAGCGAGTTTACCGCTTCTTCAGCGACTGCATGTATTCCACGACATCTGCAAGTTCCTGAGTCGTCATGGTTTTCTGAAGATCTGCCGGCATCATGCTGATCTTCTGTTTGATGATTTCTTCAACGTCCGATTTCGGGATGGCTCGAACCAGCGCATCGTCGCCTTTGATGCTGACTTCTGCGTCTGTATTGCTGGTCAGCATGCCGTTCACCGTCGTTCCATCGTGCTTGACGACCGTCCACAATTCGTAATTATGGCTGATACCGGCGCTGGGATAAAGGACCGATTCATACATTGCCTCGCGGCTGAGTTTGCTGCCGATCTCAGTCAGGTTCGGCCCAATGTCGCGGCCCATGCCATCGACGACATGACACTTATGGCAGGTACCGGTGGAGAAAAACACCATGCGACCGTTTGGCAGATTGCCTTTCAGCTTCGTGAGTTCGGTGATCGGCGGCGTGGGCATGTTGTCCTTTGACGGAGGCAGGGGGAACAGCCGTTGCGCGGCCGCGCGAGCGTCACGCGACGGCGCACTGTGCAAAGCCGCAGCGACGGTTTGCTCCAGTTCCGGATCGAGCTTCTTTTCGTCGATCAGCTTGACCAGTTCCTGCGCTCCATGATTGACCTTCGATGCTGCTTTGATTGCTGCGCGACGAACGTCGATGTTCACATCCGCGCTGTTAACAATGGCCAGCAGTGGTCCGCTGATGGAACCGTTCTGCGAATTTCCCATGGCTTCGGCAGTAGTGATGGCCGCCGCTGTGTCATCGCCTGTCAGTGCACTCTGGAGCAGATCCCACTGCTTGAGTTCAAGCAGCGCGGTGATTGCTTCGACCCCGATTTGCTCCGAGGGCATCGCCTGTGCGAGACGCAGCAGTTCAGGATACTGATCGACAATCAGGAAGCGTTTTACAAGGTGAATGAACTCACTGGAGCCGCGTGACGCTGCCAGGGCTCGATCCAGAGCATCTTTCGCGGCTGGTTGCGACGCGTCCGCGTCGCGGATTCTTTCCAGGCACTCTACGACAAACTCTGTCTCCAGCTTTGGAGGCAGTTTTTTGCCGACGATCTCACGCAGTACACTTAAACAGACTTCGGAGGTCGATGTCTTGTCGTCGAAGTCCATGCTGCGGAACAACTGTGCAGCGACTGAGAAGATTCCCGCGTCGTGATTTGCCTGTGAGGCAGACTTCATTCCGGCCTTCGTGATCAAATGCGTGAGTTCAGCCAGTTTGAGTTTTGTCGT
>JAGQQS010000073.1 GCA_020426105.1 Planctomycetaceae bacterium | reverse complement strand
TCAAAGCTGCACGATCTCAAAGGGGGAGGAGTGAGGAGAAGAAGTGAGAATTCAGATGGAGGGGATCCCGGGGTTTTAATTCGCCCTGTCCCGCCCGGCTTTACCTGAATTCACGCATTTCCAAAAGAATGCTTAACAGCGTTGCCCTGTCGGCCTTGAACTGGAGCGACGCAGACAAATTGACATCCCAATCATCATCTGCAACAAAAAATGTTTTCCAATGTCTTGTAAACCCTTCCAGCCGGTACGTGCGTACCATGATTTTCCTATCATCCGCAGGAGAGTCGGGAACTTACATTCTCGTGTCAGCCAGGGGTTGGTTGCAGCAATTCGTCAGGAGGGCCTGTAATCTGCTGATTCTGAACGTTTGACAGACCCGAAATGGTTCTGGTGCGACGCAAAAACGCACCCTATCACATCAAGAATTTTACTGAACAAGAGTTATGAACGTAATCGAGCTGCAACCAGTGACCTCGCCTGTGCGAGGAGTGATTCGCCCGCCGGGTTCCAAAAGTATCACGAATCGGGCCATGGTGATGGCGGCTCTGGCCGATGGGCCATTAACGATGACTGGTGTTCTGGACAGCCAGGACACGCGCGTGATGATCGAGAGTCTGCGTCGGCTGGGATTTTCCATCGATCAGGATCTGGCAGACTGTCGCTGTACCGTGCATGGTCTGGGCGGGCAGGTTCCGGCCCAGTCCGCTGATCTGTGGCTCGAAAACAGTGGCACCAGTATTCGATTCCTCACTTCCTTGTGCGCCCTCGGCAGCGGGGCTTATCGACTGGATGGTGTGGAGCGGATGCGGCAGCGGCCGATTGGTGATCTTGTGCGGGCGCTTGAAGCTCTGGGCGCTGGAATTCAGTTTGAGCAGCCGACCAGTGACTGCCCCCCGATTGTTGTGAATGGCAGCAAGGGGCGTTTGCAGGGCGGTGCTACGGCCATCCATGGCGGGATCAGCAGCCAGTTTCTCAGCAGTCTATTGATGGCAGCGCCCGCATGCAGCAAACCTGTGCATGTCACGGTCGATGGCGAACTGGTCTCGAAGCCATACATTCTGATGACACTGCGGATGATGCAAACGTTTGGGGCGAGCGTGCAGTATCCTGATGACTTATCTTCATTCTTTATCACTCCGCAACCGTATCTTGCCGGGACGTATGATATTGAACCGGACGCTTCGGCAGCCAGCTATTTCTTTGGAGCGGCAGCGGTTACCGGTGGCTCGGTGTCCGTGACGGGGTTGTCCCGCAATGCATTGCAGGGCGACGTGGAGTTCGCTGGTGCGCTGGAGAAAATGGGATGCGACGTACTTTGGGGCAAAGACCGCATAACAGTCACGGGGCGTTCGCTGCACGGAGTTGAGATTGATATGAACGCCATCAGCGACACAGCTCAGACTTTATCAGCCGTCGCCGTTTTCGCTGACTCCCCCACAACAATCCGCAATGTCGGACATATGCGGCATAAGGAAACGGACCGCATCACTGCCGTGGTGACCGAGCTGAAACGCACGGGCGTTCAGGCTGAAGAGCTGGCCGACGGTTTGCGGATTTATCCGGGTTGTCCGCGGCCTGCTGAAATACAAACGTACGATGACCATCGAATGGCCATGAGTTTTTCGCTGCTGGGGCTCAGAGTGCCTGGCATCAAAATCCTCGATCCCGGCTGCACAGCCAAGACGTATCCTGAATACTTCCAGGATCTCGCCGCCTTGTGTGCCGGTGATTTTGACGTCAGCGATTGAGGATGATCAGGCTCGAAAATGATGGGCGAGCCCCGAGACAAATTGTCCGCGACTCATGACACGCCCAATCCCGGCACTGCGTGCAGCCTCGAGTTTCTCGGTATGGACATGCGGACCGAAGGCAATCGATCGCGCGAGCTGCTGAGAACTCGCGCAGTCGGCAAAGGCCTGTGGATCGCAGAAGGCAGCCGACAGATCCAGACAAATGACACTGCCGTCCGCACTCGAACTCTGTTCGACTGCGGCTGCGATGGAATTGACGGAGACGAACCGAAAGCCGGATGCTTCTGCCGCTCCATTGACGGAGCTGATCAGCATCAGATCCGTCGAACAGAGCACGATGAATGGAAGTGAAGCAGGGTCCGTGTGAGGCATGGCGGATGTTCTGAACTTGCTCAATTCGTCAGGACACCTGCGACAAAAGTTGACGAAGCCATCAGTTTCGGCGTGTCTGAACTGAAAAATACGACCATTTTCAATCGCAATTCATCACTCAGAGAGTGATGGCTACTTTTGTCACACGTGTTC
>JAGQQS010000072.1 GCA_020426105.1 Planctomycetaceae bacterium | reverse complement strand
TCATCGACTTTTGTCGCACGTGTCACATTGAGAATGCGCCCAGTGCCTGGCACCTTATTCAGTCGCGCCCCGATCTGTCTCACTTCAAGCCGTTTTCGTACCACACCACATTATTTGAGCCACGACCAGCGTTTAGTAAATCCAGATCACCGTCGCCGTCCATATCGACGGTACGCAGGTCGTAGCTTTGCTGAGCGTTGTCGAGCGTGTGAATCTCAAAATGACCTTTGCCATCGTTCTCATACCAGCGAACCCACTCGCTTTCGTAACCGCAGCTCGCAGCGTCGAGATCGCCGTCCTGATCGTAATCGGCGACGGTCAGACTGTGGGGTTGTCGAATCTCGGTATCAATTTCGTGAATATTCCAATCCGGGTTTTCGAACCAGAGCAGCCCGGCGCTGTGTCCGCGCGACGCCAGCCAATCGACCTTTCCGTCGCCATTCACATCCCCGGGAAGGATATTCGTCGCCGCGAGTTGGTTCTCGGCGAGAACTGTTTTCTGCCACACGCCTCTGACGCCTTCCTGCCCTGGATTCTTCCAGAAAGCGAACCAGTTTCCGCCGGCGAATGGATCACCTTTTGCCCCAACGGCGATCTCTTTCCAGCCGTCTCCATCGATGTCTCCGGCACCCATATAGTGGCTGCCACCGCGAGCATCACCAACAGCAAAGATGTGACGGTTCCATTGTTTCGCCGTAAGAGGATTCCGGGGGACACTGAACCATGCGATCGAATCGCCGATACCTTTTTCCGGTTCGAAATTATTGATGACAAGATCCTCACGCCCATCATTGTCAATGTCAGATGTAAGAATGCAGTGGATGCCTGTGATCTCCGGATCGATGACGCGCGATGTCCAGACACCCTGTTGCAGATTTTCCTTCCCTGGGTTCTCCAGCCAGAACGGATGATCGTCGGACAACGTTCCGGCCCAGTCGAGATCACCATCGCCGTCAGCATCGATCACCGAGCTGTGAATGCAGCCACCTTTTCCATTGAGAAACCGGTACAGGACGACTTCCTGCTTCCAGTCCGGCGCCAGGAACAAGCTGACTTTGCCATTTAAGCTCGCAATGACATCAAGATCTTCGTCACCGTTCGCATCCAGAGCGACCGCGGTGTTGCAGTGCCCCTGTTCCATGACGACATGCTTTCTCCAGGTTTGAGCCTCGACGCTGCAGCTCAGCGCAATGATCAGGGGCAAAATTGAAAGGGGATTCGGCATGGGGTGTGAGCCTTAACGCATAACGAAGTGCGATCTGTCTGGCGCGATGGATGTGGGCGCTTCGATCGTGCGTTGGATTTTTCTGTGGGTTTCCGGTGACATATACTAAATCAATCAAGTCCACGCGGCGGTGCCGAGTCTACTCACTGTACCGCCGCATGTCACGAGATTCCGGCGACGGCATTGAAAACAGGCTGATCAGTCGCATGAATTCAACCGTCGAACCACGTTCGCACCTGGTTTTCGGCGCGTCGGTCGAGGCCCCACCGAATTGCCGAAGTGAAGTACTCCCCGGATCCTGGACCAGAAAATGTCACCAGGATTCCGGGCGTAGAGATCGTAAGATTCAATGTAGCCGTCTCGCTCCGCCGAGACG
>JAGQQS010001118.1:378-1546 GCA_020426105.1 Planctomycetaceae bacterium | reverse complement strand
TTGACTCCAAAAACTGCTCGACCCGGAACTCGCCACTACTGCCTGCTGATGGTGCAAATGCCGTTGCGGTTCTATTCGTGTGCGTGCATCTGGCGAATTCCGATTCTAAAACGAGCGGCGTTCTGTCAGTTCGTCGTGCAGCGTCTTCAAATACTGTGGCGAGAAGCCACTAATGCAGTACTTGTCCGGGCTTTGATAATGCGATAGTCGCAGGCGAGGTCGTTGGAAAGATTCCCACGCAGCGATCGCCAGATAGATGAGACCGAAGAAGGGCGTACCGTAGGCCATCCATGAACGTTGTAATGTCACGGCTCCCATGACGCCGCCGATGCCAAGTGCAAGAACTCCAACACCGATCCATCGAACAAGGCGCCGCGTGGTCAGCACAGACCGAGCCAGCGAATACTGAACGCGGCAAATCCTTCGGAACACAGCAGGTCGCCAAAACGCGTACTCCACCGATTTACTCTGCCGCGCCAAATCGTCGCGAGATCCCGTCAGCACGCAGACTTCCGGAAGAATGACCACCTTTCCGCAGACCAAAAGATGGCCTTCGATGGAATAATGAGTCTCTTGCCGTTCCGCAACTGAGGCTGCTCCGCCGCGGCACGTTTCGGACACTACAAACGGACTGTCTTCTCTCGACACTTTCGCATCATCCCGCTTCTGCATCACCATTCGCCCATCTTTTCTGCGCCCGCGATGGTGGCCAGAGCTTTGCGAGTTTCTACATCCAGTGTGTTTGAAACAAAACGAACAGAACCGTCAAGTATCAGCACCTGAAATCCGCCCGTGTGAGCCGTCTCTGATTCGTCATTGAGACCGATGAATGTGGCAATACCTGCATCCTGCGGAGCCATCCAGGGGACGGATTGATCTTTCGGAGATTCGACCACGGCGATTGTATTTGAACTTCCGTCGGTGCAATCACTGAGTTGCCGAGGTGTAGCACCGTTGAAGATACATTCCGGACCGTTGAGTGCCAAATACGTCGTGTGTCCGACATCGAAATTCACCGACGGACACGCATAAGCCTCCGGCATGGCTTCCAGAGCGACCGAGTTGTCCGGATGATTCCACGGCTTCGACAAGTCGATGGAATTGTAGAGGGCCGCTTCTTCAAGGTATGGCAGAATGAGGGTTCGCCAACTGTGCAATGGACGCCCGT
>JAGQQS010001118.1:0-237 GCA_020426105.1 Planctomycetaceae bacterium | reverse complement strand
CGGCAACAACAGCAGGATCAGAATCAAAATGATGGTCACGACCGCCAGCAACTCCCAGAGCCTCAACATGCACCCTCCTGGCTTTTCCGACGCAGTAACAACATCAGCCGCTTCCGGTGCATCAAACGGGTTGTTGCTCATGAGTGCCTCCTGGTGTTTCGCGCTGAACGCTAACCGCTTTCAACAGATATCGTTTCGTTTAACAGCCTCGGGAGCTTGTTGCTTGATTCTGCACGG
>JAGQQS010001117.1 GCA_020426105.1 Planctomycetaceae bacterium | reverse complement strand
GGATCCAGCACCGCATGAATTGTGGAATCCGGCATGTTCGCAACATCCTTCTCCAATTGTGCCAACAGCGGTTCGCGTTCAGCATCCGAGATGTCGAGACCCACACGCGGAGTTAACACATGTACTTCGCTGCCATGAGATTTCGTGATCAGTACGAACTGATACTTTTCCGGATCGAATTGTCGCGTCAGGGCTGCTAAAGCAAGCCGAAAGACGACAGGGTGTGACAGCGGATTCGAGGAATAGACCATTCCTTTGAGTCTGGGCACTGCGAATGGGATCACTGTGACCGCGTCTATTCCTGGTTCCACCACCTGAAACTGGCCCGCACGTGTCAATCGATTCGTAAAAATGGCAACCGAAGTACTTTTGCCACCACTGTCCGCCGCGACATGCTTCTTGATCGTCGCGAGCTCCTGATCAACCACCTTATGAAATTTTTCGAGGTCACCATGTATCGATTCGCCGATACGCTTCAGCGTTGGATTCTTACTGTCTCCCAGCCATTCCAGCAGTTTTTCGTAATTCTTTGCCTCAGCAACGTCGGGAGCCGTTTCATTGGCATAATACACGAGCACCGTCTTTTTCGTGGCATCATCAACGTCGGTCTTAAGATCGATTGGAGCATTCAGATCGCGAGAATTGCTGAGGAGCTTGTCCTTCCCCGGTGGCGTGGCGTTGACCACTGCCACACTCAACGCCATCAAAACAGCAGCCAGAAGACAGATTCTGAGAGATATCATTGTCGTGTTACCTTTTATTGTTTAGTAAATTCATCGCGACTGTTCGTAAGACGAGGAGCAGGCAAGAGATTCCCCGGCGATTCAAGGACGCAAGGCACCTCCAGTCCGTGCCGGACCGGGATTTAGCGGGTAATCAAATCAAATCACATTGCATTGCGGGTATCGTCTACTCTCCACCTGATCAAGAACTAACTCCACAATGGCAGTGCGGTTTCTCTGGAGGCTGGACAGTACGATTCGGAATCATCTACGCAATTCCGTCGCCGAGGAATAAGCACTCTCTGCCGCCTCGAACAGGTAAGGCAAGTGCCGTACTCAAGCGAGTCTGCCCCTCGCTGCGTGCTCAACCCGGATTGCCTAGTACCCACCGGATACCTCCACAGGCATATTGGCTTCATCGTTTTCTTCGTCTCCATCGCGGCTGATTGCCGCCAGTCTAATGAGCATTCCCACCAGCTGATCATCCACCTTGTGCTCGGCAGGAATCGCGGCTCTCGCATCGCCAATGATCTTCCGAAAATGCTTGTGGAAGGGGTTCGGAATACAGCCTTCAATGTCCAAATCCAAGGCCTCCAAACCGCGAGTATCGCCAGTCAACCGAGCCCGTTCGATTTGGCGACTGCATTCGCGAAGTTTAGCGTAATCTTCGGTTGTGATATCTTCGACGGACACCATCATCCCGGATGTCGTGTCACGGCTTACTGCCGCCAGCTTGATTGCAGCAGCGACTTTTTCGGCCAGTTCCTTATTTCCCTGCATTTCCGCAAACTTAGCGATGCGGTGCAATGAAGTCGTGTCCTGCCGCTGGCCGGCAGCATTGATCGCGAGATCCATCGCCTGAGCCACGGTGATAGCTTTACGGCTCCGCAGAAGTACTCGTTCTCCCTCAGCTAACTGCAGCGCCACATCAGTCAGAAGGACTGAATCGCCATGAGAATAAGCCGTCCCAATAAGTTCCGGCCGAGCATAGACATCAAATGCCGGGTCCAGGATGTCGGATGTCGCCGCCACACGTTCCACCGCCAGTGACCGGCTGCAGGGGCCCATCAGCCGCCCGGGAATCGAATCAACCAGCCCATAATACTTTGATCCCGGCGATGGATCGTCGGTTGCCCGTTTCTCCCCATCGTGCTGAGCCGTACTGGAATTGGTGATCAGCAGACTGATTCCCATAGCGATTAACACACGCGGTAATCTGTAAATAGATTTCATCTGAAACATAACCTTTCTCGTTCAAGATTCTTTTCAAAAACCTGCTGCCGTGGAGCGGTCACGCTGCCACAATTGCACAACTGCCAGACGGATTACGCCCGGGATAATCTCCAGATTCAGCTGCGAAGCACACCGGCAGCCTCTTCATTGCATTCGCGACCACGACCGGACAGTAATTTTTAAAAAACTGGACAAGTCCCTCTCGGGTGCATTCGAATAAGTTAGCGAGTCAAGCAGGTTTTTCGACCAGCCCTGCGAGTCTCGGAATCTGAACTGTGGGCTACGCGATAATGTCCCGCCGAACCGAAGCTCAAGACTTTTGTTCAAGAAGCCCGGTGGAGCCTCATGATGCTACACCTCACCGTCTGCGACAGTTGCAAATCACCCTCGTTCAAAAACTAATTATCCCTCTTCGGTGGGGCCTCGACCGACGCGCTGAATCAATCCATACCAACCGACCAAGGTCACGCCC
>JAGQQS010001116.1 GCA_020426105.1 Planctomycetaceae bacterium | reverse complement strand
GCGGCGGTCAATGACTGGATCGATCCCGGTCGAGTCGCGTCCGGAGATTTCCCGACGCAGGGCAGCGCTGCCGTGTACCGCGCCGTTGGTCGACAGTCTGAAATTACCGTGACCTGGTGGAGTCGCGCATTCCTGTTCTGGATGATTAGCGGAACACTCGTCGTTGTGGGACTGATCCTGCGTCGCACCTCGTGGGAGAACCGAATTACGCTCGTGCTCCTGGCGTTGTTTGCCGTCGCCATGTTTTCACTCAGCGGCGATAACGCCACGCCGCAATATGTCGCGATGGCATGGCCCGGGATTCTGGTGGTCGGAGCGATCTGGCTGACAGGTTTGCTGATCGGGCAACGAAACGGAAGTAATGGAAATCATGGAGATCCTCAAAAGCCGCCGCAGTCGCCGGAGAGTTCGCCACCAGCGCCACGGACTCCGATGGCTGCCAGCACCACATCATTGCCGCCAGGAACTGTTGCTCCTGCACCTGAGGTCACCAGGATGATGAACGACCTGATGGGAGGTGCGAAGTGATTCAGGTATTCAGACGAGCGGCAGGTTGTCACCCCTCCGCGCCCGCGCAGGAAGTTGAGCAATGCAGAGTACTGCGAACTCGGAGGGCTAACGCCCTGCCGCTCGCCCTCTTCACATTTTTTGTCTTCTTCACCGGACTCCAGTCCGCCCTATCTCAGGAACAACCACATCCCAACGAACGATTCGTCCCGGCTGATCAGCTGGACGCCGTTTTCGAGCGGGATCGTCGGGGTGTGATGATGAAACGCAGCGAATTCAAAGCGCTGCTGGAACAGGCGCGCGCCAATGGCAGCGCGGAAAGATTGCCCGTTCCGATCATTATCGAACATGCGCGTCTCTCGGTGATACCGGGTGACCATCAGGCATCCGTCACGATGACTTTGAAAGTCCGGCAGTATGTCGAAGGCTGGCAGGTGCTGCGAATTCGTGCTGGCAATTTGCTGGTTGAAAAGGCTGAGATCGACGGGCAGTCGGCACTGATCGCCCGCGATCCGGAAGATCCGACCGCCTTGTTACTCGTCCACAATAAGACCGGTGAATTCACAGTTATCGTTACAACGTCAACTCAGTTGGCGACGCTGGGCAGTGATCGTACGGTGGCATTTCAGTTGCCGAACGTACCTGCCGTGCAGCTGTCCGTCAATTGCCCGGCCGGCCGCCATCTTCTGGTGAATGATCTGAAACTCGACCGTCCCGCCGCTGATAATGCGGCAGCGGATTATGTTATCCCGGCCGGAAATGCGCCCGATGTGCGACTCCGCTGGGTTGTGGAGCAGGATGATACAGAAGCACAGACTTTGGTCTTTGTGCGAACGGATTCACTGCTGCAGGTACAGAAAGAAACCCTGCGGTGGGAGAGCGAATCGCGTGTCAGTGTTTTTGGCGGCACGATTAATCGTGTTGTGGCACGCGTGCCGGCACGCCTGGAAGTCACCAGCGTGGAATCCACAGGACTGGAAGCATGGAACCTGGACGACGATCCGGAAAACGCTGGATTCACTCGAGTGACAATGACCTGGCGGCAGCCTTTTACCAATGATCGGCTGATTACCATTCACGCTGTGGCAACTACCGGAAATGAAGCCGTCGATGGAGCCTTGCGCCGAATTCCCACATTGCAATTTGCCGAAGTGACGGCCCACACCGGTCGGTTGGCAGTCACTCATGAAGATGGCCTGCGACTGGTGTCTGAAACCGGCGGCGGCGTTCGCCGCATTTCTGCTGCGGAACCCGGACTATCAACCGATGCCTCTGTTTTCGATTTCTGGATGCAGAACTTTGACCTGCAACTTGCTGCAAGACCTCGCGATCGGGAATTGTTTGTTGAAAACGCCGCAATGCTCACGATTGACGATACCACCGCGACGTTTGATGCGTCTCTGACAATCGAAACGCTGAACGCACCGCTGTTTGACCTGCTCGTCACGCTGCCGACAGATTGGCAATTAACCAGTGTTCAAACATCCGGTGAGCGGGGCGGCGTCAGCCCCCCGGCACCCAACGCGGCACCACAGAAAAACGACGTCACCTGGACCACTACCAGCGATCCGAATCAAATCCTGATCCGCCCTGCTCTGCCCATCGCACCGGGTCAGTTGACAACCTTTATCCTGAAGTTATCCCGCACGATTGCGGACCCGGACTCAGAACAGAAGATCGCATTGCCGGTCGTGACGGCAGCGGAAACAACCACAGTCGGTGGAACGTACCGTATTCGATTTGCTGATGATCTGACCGTCTCTCCATTGTCGCTGACAGGATTGACGCCCATCACGGGCAGTGGCACGGAACAGATGTTTCAGAATCTTGGAACAACAGTTGCTGGCGAGCTCTCAATTTTACGCAAGCCTTCACGGCTGGCCGCTCGGTC
>JAGQQS010001115.1 GCA_020426105.1 Planctomycetaceae bacterium | reverse complement strand
GCATTATTCATCGCGATCTTAAACCGGCCAATATTATGCTCGGCAATTACGGTGAAACGCTGGTTGTCGACTGGGGGCTCGCCAAGCAGGTCGGCGTCGAAACTCAATACCCGATGGACATCAGGGAGTCGCGCATTCTGTCCGATTCGGACAGTGGATCGGCACCAACGCAGTTTGGACGCGCGGTGGGGACACCGCAATATATGAGTCCCGAGCAAGCCACGGGCCGCATCGATCGCATGGGGCCGTTAACGGATGTCTTTGGCCTCGGAGCGACACTGTATCATCTGCTCACAAACCAGCCGCCACAGCGGGAAGACTCCCTGGAACAGATTCTGGAACGTGTTGAACATGGTGATTTCCCAAAGCTGTCGGACATCAATCCGACGATTCCACGGCCACTTGAAGCAATCTGCCTGAAGGCGTTAGCGCTGCGTCCGTCGGAACGTTATGCGAATCCGACTGAACTGGGCAGTGATATAGAACGCTGGTTGGCCGATGAACCTGTCGATGTCTGCCGGGATTCCCTGATGGTCCGAACAACCCGCTGGATTCGCAAGAATCAGACGCTGGCTGCAACGACTGCCGTCGCATCATTGCTGCTGATCGCTGGCGGTTTCGTCTGGAAGGAAATCCAGCATAATCGCCAACAACGTGAAACGGAAATTCAACAGGCCGACATGGCTCGCCTCGCAAGACTGCGTGATTCGCTGGACGCGACGAACAGGATCGTCCGGCAGCAGATTGATAACGGTCAGTTCGCAACGGCTGTTTCTGTGCTCAACAGTAAAATTGAAGCTCTTGAGAGCGATCACGAGTTCCCGACAGAACGCGAGCAACTCTCCGCCAGGGCTGCACGACTAAGCCGGATCCATCAGTCGCAGCAGCTGGCCCTGTCGGCACAAAAGGCCAACTATCTGGCTCTGGACCAGGACGAAATCATTGCGACCGTCAATTCGCTGAATCTCCTGGGTGTGTGGGACCACGCTGACTGGTGGAATCATCTTCCGATTGAAGACCTGAATGCCACACAGCAGGATCAGCTCAGGCAAACCGTCTATCGGACACTTGTGCTGCTGGCCAGCACATACACAAAACTTACGGGCGATCGAACACTGGCAGCCACAGGAGGCAGGATTCCTCCTTCGCTCCGCGGCAAACTCGGCGTGATCTTCGGGAAAGAGGGCAAGCAGGAAGCTCGCGCGACGCTCAGGATTTGCGACATGGCCAGCCGCTTTCAGTTTGCCGAGTCTCTGGCATGGTATCGTGGAGTTGCCGCCTTTCGATTACTCAAAGGCCGCATGATTCCGGTAAGCCGCCTGAAGCAGCCTCGCAATTCGGCGGATGCCTACGAACTGGGCATAATGACCGTCACTCGTGCCGTCGTGAAGGATTTTCCGTTCACAAGATACCGCGGAGTGCAGGACGATCTGATGAGCGCTCGGGAAACGATGGGCATCGCATCTGAGATGTCGCCGGAACACTATTTCACGCATCTTGTTCTCGCTCAGTGTCAGTACCTCACTGCGGACGCCGCCGTGACTGCGAAGGACCCGGAAGCATGGCAGTTGTACGACACCTCCCGCCAGACGTTCGGACGATGCATTTCACTTCAGCCGGATTTACCGTTTGCCTACGCAGACCTTTCAACCGTCTGCCTCCGCGAATACGAAGTCATTGCGAACAGCAAAGCGCTCAGTCAGGTGGATATCGAGCGAATGCAGCGGGATTTGCGGGACAGCTGTCTGAAGTTCGCACTGCAGGCTGTGCGCCTCGGGCCAAACGAAGGCTGGGTCTACTGGCACTATGGTCACGCACTGGCCGCCACAGGTCGCATCGACGATGCGATGAAGACTTACGCTCAGGCGATTGAACTTAGCTTCCGCTTCCGGGACGACAGCAACGCTTCGCTCGTGAACACAGATAACATTCGGGGCCTCGACCGCATCATCAGCGATACGACACAACGCATCAACGACGGCGACAACCGTTCGATCATCAACGCCGTCCTTGCCGGAGCCTTCATCAAACAGGGAAAATACGAAGAGGCTCGTCCGTTCGCCGTCACGGCATGCCAGGGCGACGAGGTCGATTCCTTCGCATGGGTAGTTCGAGGCCAGTTGGCTCTTCACGATGGTCAATCCGATCTCGCCGTGAAGTGTTTCGAAACGCGCGCGGCACAGGATGCAGAATCCAGCTGGGCGGCGATCGGACTGGGCCTGAGCTATGAACAGTTATTGCTGTTGCCCAATGCCAAAACATGGTTCCAGCGGGCACGTGGTCTCACCAAAACCGACTACCATGCCGCGACCGCGGAACTCGGTCTGTGTCGAGTTCAAATGCGCATGGGTGACAACACAGCGGCGGCGGCAAGTGTCCTCAACGCCAGAGCACTCTATCCCGCATGCATTCTTGATGAGATCAAAACGCTGGCAGAAGAATTGAATGCAACTCCGGTTCAGGCAGCCATCGAATCATCACGGCAGATTTCAGTCCAGGACATCGTTGAAAACGAAGCGATCCTTTCCGCCACGGACATTCCTGTCCACAATGGCGACTTCGAATTGCCTCTCGACCAATACTGGAATAACCCCGGCGCAGCCACATGGCAGGTTCAGGGCGACGGCCGGTCAACAGCCCAAATTGATCACCAGATCACTCACACCGGTAACGGTTCGCTGCATATACAAACGAGAAATAATCCTCGCGCGATGACGCGTCAGACAATCACGGTTGAGCAGGATTCGGTGTACCAGGTTTTCCTCTGGGTAAAATCAGAAGCCAGCTCGCCGGACTGTATTTCAATTGCTGTTGTCGAAGAAGACTCTCAGCCCGTCACAAAAGTCATCACCATCCCCGCTGGCCAGTATGACTGGACGCAAGTCTCCGGCACCTTTGAGACCCCTACATTTCCCCGAGGCGAGCCGTTAGCACCCATGTCGCTGTATCTGATCTCCACCGGTGCTTGTGACATTTGGGCAGACGATATTCAGATTACACGGATCAGAGATCGCGAGACGAAAGAGACGGCGTCAAGATAGTTTGGCTCATCGACTGACATGAACGGTGAGTTCCCGTTCTTCACCTTCCCTGAGGGTCACCACGTGTTTTTCCGACTGCCAGCCAGTTCCTTCGGCAGTGACGTTCAGTGCGACATTCGGTAACACAGTCCTGCAACGCCAACGTCCCTCACCCAGCTTTTTGAACTTCATCGGTGAGCTGCCTGCAGTCCCATCCGACGATTCTGCCTGCAACTTCGGTTCAGCATCAACCACAGGCTGGTTCTGTGCATCAACCACCGTGACGTCAATTGTTGTGACGCGGAACTTCGTCACCTGGAATTCGGGGATATCGGCAACCGACTTCAATTCCATCCGATATTCACCTGGATACACGCTGATGGATTTCAGTGCAGGACGAACGACAAATGCGCCACCGATGTCCGCAAACTTGTTCTGAATGGATACCTGGACGTTATTCAGTTTGGAAGCAACTCGGGCGACACTGAGCCCCGGCGACTTATCTTTTCCCATCGCTGCAAATGACAACGGGGGCACATCCGGAGTGCGTCCGAATACACTGAATCGAATCCCGGAATCCGGGCGTCCTTCCGAATCAACCGTCTTGAAGCGAATGTCCGAAGCTGGAACTGCCTTGAGGACGATTTCCTGTTCGTCCGTGTTCAAAACCAGTTTTTGATCGACAAAGACACCCGCGTAATTGGCCAGCGTGATGACATGGACATCCTCGTCAACACGAACCGCATCGTGCTCAACACTGACCTCATACTTTCCAGCAACAACCGGCGGCAATTCAAACCGCCCGTCACGATCGCTTTCCGTTTCGCGTTGCCAGGTGCTTTGTATCCGTTGACGAGCCTTCTTCAAAAACTCCATGACATCTTTGGCTTCAGGCGACACTGGCCGCGCGATCACTTTGATGCCCGCAATTGGTGCCCCCGTCGCATCGAGGAGAATTCCCCTGACCTTGTTTCCGGACTTCAGATGCAGCACTCCGAGACTCTGCATGTCTGACGACACAACAACACTCAGCGGTGCGAACTTATCGGGAACTATCCAGAAGACTCCGTTCCCGGGCGAAGCAACCGGAAGCCGAAAACTCCCCGTGTCGTCTGTAGTTAAGTCATACACGCGTTTAGCTTGATTGTTCCATGCTCCGGCGTCGCCCTCAAGCAACGTCCAGCCATAAATCGGAATGTTGGCAGCCGGAGTTCCGTCAGGAGTCAACACAATGCCGCTGATTTCCTGAGCGGGCCA
>JAGQQS010001114.1 GCA_020426105.1 Planctomycetaceae bacterium | reverse complement strand
TTGACCAAGTCCGGCAGTTTGCCCCATGCGATACTGGCATTCATACATCGTGGTAGTCTGCCTGTTGGCAGCAATCCGGAACTGCCACTGCACCTGCGCCGCTGATGACGTCATGTGGGCGATTTCGATAGCCGGGGAATCGCCACCCCACGTATTAACTGGGCGTATTGTGGCGGAAATTCCCCACTCGGCTGTGTTGCTCGAGGAACCTAATGGTCGGCAGCATCAGCTTGCCACGACGAAGATCACGTCGCGGACGGAACTCAGTCAGCGGTTTGTGTTATTCACACCGGAAGAGCTTGCCGCCGATCTGTTGCAGCAGGTTCCGGCAGGGTTCGAAATTGCCGAAACGGATCACTACGTTCTGTGTTCGAATTCATCATCGGAGTACGTTGATTTTTGCGGCAGATTGCTGGAATCTGTCTTCAGCCAGTATTTTAGGTTCATGTCGGAACTCAGAATCTCCGTACAACAACCCGCTCAAAAGCTACCTGTCGTAATCTTTGCGAGCGCCGCCGAGTTTCAGACGTTCGCACTCCAGCAGCATCCGGAAATCTCTTTCGCCGACACGCCCGGATATTTTTCTGTCAGCGACAACCAGACATTACTGCTTGATCTGACAGGCGATCGATCCATACGATCGCGGGCGAACATCCGCCGGGTGCTGGCAGGCAAACCACTGCAGGTGGCAACGGTTGTCCATGAGGCAGTGCATCAACTAAGTTTCAATACCGGATTACAGGTGCGAATGGCGGACAATCCGTTGTGGATTTCCGAAGGGCTGGCGATGTACTTCGAAACACCATCTGTGCGTTCAACATGGCTTTGGAGTCGTCCCGGACTTGTGAACCCCAGGCATCAACCTGCATTTGTCAAACTTTCCAAAGGGCACCAGGTTTCAGGGGGAATCACCAGCATTATTGCTTCTGACGCTGCCTTTCTGAATGCGTCAGACATGGCCGCCGCGTACGCAAAAGCCTGGGGATTGACGCACTATTTAGTGCGTGAAAACAAGACCGGGATGCAGGCCTACTTTCAGCGTATCGCGCAACGACGCCCCATGGTAGGTCTGACGGCCGAGGAACGAATTCAGGAATTTCAGGACGCTTTTGGAAAATCGCCAGACGAAATGGAAGAGGAACTCGTTTCCTATATCAGGCGACAACGAGTTTCCAGATAAGGAGGTTCCATATGTCCTGGCTCACTGAAAATCCGTGGCCCCTGTTACTGATGCTGGCCGGTACGGCGCTTGTAGCATTGATTTTGGGAGTCCCTAAAGGTCGATCGGTGGCGATCATCTGTGTCCTGGCCGCTGTCGGTCTGTATCTCATTGAGATGTCGATCGTGACGCCCGCAGAAGAGGTAGAAGCGAAGTTGCAGACGATGCTGGAGGCATTCCAGGAACGCAATCAGGACGCAATTGACCGCGCGATTGCGGATGAATCACCGAAACTCCGGGAATCTGCGGCACAAGGTCTGGAGCTGGTGACTCTAACGAATGACTTTCACATCAAAGATCTGGAAGTCACACTCCGGTCAGACGGTGTTACTGCGGATGCGCATTTGCGCGCCAACGGAACCCTGATCGTCAATCAGGGAGATGCCGCTGCACGTGTGTTTACGCGGTGGCAGACGGTATGGAAGTACAGCGGTGGGGACTGGAAACTGATCGAAGTGAAACGCCTGGATCCTGTCAGCAGTCAGGAAATCGGAATCTTGGACGCTCGGTGACGTCGTTTCGAAATGCTTCACAGAGTTGCCCTTCAGACGTCTGGCTGGTGATACCTTCAATCGAAATCCTGGACCGAATCGCGTGCCTTTGAGCTTTAGCCCCTCGGGAGCGTCTGAAAGGGCGACAGTCGCGGATGTTCGTCAAAGTAGGTCCTTTTCTGCCGGGACTAACCGTGACATGTCAGTGTGCCGTGGAGACGCGGAAAACACGGGGATTTCGGTGAGTACCTCGATACGTTCTCGAATCACGGCTTCAACCCAGCCGACCCGGTGTTCGGCGGCGCCTATATGCTGAAACTCCGCAACGGGACGGAACTGGCCATCAACTCAGAAACAGGAGAACTGGCGTCGATCACCGATCTCACGGGCAACACCGTCTTCTTCAAAGGCGATTCCATTGAAAGCCTCACCGGAAGAAAAATCGAATTCACCCGCGACTGGGCCGGACGGATTACAACGGTTAAGGACTCACAATCACTGAAGGAAGTAAACTATGCCTACGACGGTGCAGGCAATCTGGTGAGTGTCACCGATCCGGTGCAGGCCACGACTCAATTTACGTACCGGACCGACGGTACGAATTATCTCGACACCATCATTGATCCGCTGGGTCGTGCGGCTGCTCGCACGGAGTACACTGCGGACGGTCGCGTTTCCAAAGTCACCGACGCTGCCGGAAAAACGATCGAGTACACCTACGATACCAACGCCGAATCGCGGTTACAGACTGTCACCGATCAGTTGGGCCATGTGACAACCATCACGCTCAACAGCAACGGCGACGCCGTGCGGGAAGTCGGCCCCACGGGCAGCATCACGAAACGGACATTTGACAATGACCATCGGCTGCTGAGTGAAACCACGGTCGTGGGACTGGAAGATTCTGTCGCGAACGGTGAAACCAATGACCTGACGATCTCCAATACATACGATGTCAACGGTAATCAGCTCACGGCGACCGACAAGTACGGCAACGTCACGCGCACAGGCTATAACGGTCGTAATCAGCCAACGTCACAGACGGATGCATTTGGCAACACGACACAAACCGGGTACGACTCGCGTGGTCTGCCCACCAGCATCCGTGATGCCAATGGCAACGTCACCAGCCTGAAGTTTGACGTACGCAGTAATCCTACCGAAATCCGCGACGATAACGGAAATTTGCTGGTCACGAATGCTTACAACCAATACGGCGAAATCATCTCCAGCACTTCCGTGTTTGGCAGAACGACGAACTTCGACTACGACCTCAACGGGAATCAGGTGGCCTCATGGTACTTCGGCGGCACGGGACCGGATCAGGTGCAGATTCTGAACAAGACAGAATTTGATCTGCTCAACCGCAATGTGGG
>JAGQQS010001113.1 GCA_020426105.1 Planctomycetaceae bacterium | reverse complement strand
AAAGAGACAGGTGACTCACGGACCGGACGCTGGTGCAATCCGGGCCAGGTATTTATGAACGTGGAAACGATGAGATTATCACATATGCTGCGATGAGCGTCGTCCGAATTTCTGTAGGCAAAACCGGGATAAAAATTTATTGAAAACAGGTTATCGACGCCTGCGTCGTACCGCTTAAGTTAACGGCCGCGCCCTATCGCTGAACTACACACTGCCCGCTTGCCTGCCAACTCCGCGGTGTTCGAGGATTGTTTTTTCCAGAACCGACGTTAACTGGTTCACGGCGCTTTGAGGGGATCCAGCATTGTCAACAATAAATCGGGCCAATTGGCGCTTCTTTGACAGACTCCATTGTGAGGCTTCGCGACGTTGCAATTCTTCCGCTGACCAGCCTCGATTAGCCGCAACACGCTGTTGCCGGACTTCAAGAGGTGTGTCAATGAAAATTATGACGTCACATTCGTCCGCCCAGCCCGCTTCCAGCAGCAGAGCAGCATCCAGAATGATGGCATCCGCATCCTGCGGCGCCAGTTTGATTAAACGATAGATTTCTTCACGAATTGCCGGGTGGAGAATTTCATTCAACCGGATTCGATTGCTGATCTGTGGTTCTGATGCCCCAAACACTTTGGCTGCCAAACGTTCCCGAGCAATCACACCCGCTTCGTCAAGAATCTCCTCGCCGAAGACATGGCATAATTTCGCGCGGATATCAGATGTCAGCAGTAACTCGTGGCCAATCCGATCGGCATCAATCACGAACAACTTCAGCGTCGTAATTCTCCGAACGACAGAACTTTTTCCCGCGCCTACACCTCCGACGATGCCGACAACTGGAATGAGTGAGCAATGGGTATGGCTTGATTGGACCGGCGGCAATGTTTGAAGTCAATGAATTTGTGGAGTTTGATAACTTTAGATGAGACTCGCGGACGCGAGATAGTTCAGAGAGGATCAAGTTCAGTCGGATGCGTGGCTCTCCTTTGCACCGCAAAAACCGGATAGGGGGGGATTTGCCGAATGGCGCTTCTGCGATGCGTGTCGCAGCATGCCCATTTCAGCTGATTGGGACAAATCCGGCATGATGTTCTCCCACAACGCCTTTTCTGCCTGTGTTATGTTGCTCGAAGACTGTCGCATTGTCAAATGATTGTCGAGCTCAGAACGGTATTTTTGCGACTTCTGTTCGCGGGAAATCTATATCGACGCCAGTAGTTTTCAGGCCGATTGACTGGTTCGAAACCGATCACCCTGCGAGCATTCGCAACGTCGGATTTTGCCTGTTGGATCCGTGCCATCCGGATTTCGGCAGCCGGAGCCATGGTTTTGGTTACCCGCCGGCGTTTCGTCGAGCGGGGGTGATGGCAGTAATAATCCCGTGAAAAGCTGACAAATCCAGGTATCAGGCGGCGGCCTTTGCTCAAGGTGGATTGAGCGATGACCAGGCCTCCAGGCTTCGTCGGGACGACGTCCCAGCTCGCAAACAACATTTTTTCACTCTGAGGATGATTTAATAATGAGCAGCGACTTGCTGAAGCTGATCGATCAGGCTGCGGAACTTGGAAAACTCACGGCTGACTCGCCAACAAATTTGAAATTGTGGCTCACCCGAGAGTGTCTCGCGCAATACCGGCCACGGATCACAGAATTGATTCAAGCCGGGGAATGGCAAAAGCTTAACGAGATGTTCTGGACCGCCATTCCGTTTGGCACCGGAGGTCGCCGTGGTCCCATGGGTGAAATGGGACCGGCGACCATCAATGACCGTACCATTGCCGAATCGGCTCACGGTATGGCCGTCTATCTCAGGTCAACTGGCTGTGTGAGCGGCGGGTCTGCCGTCATCGCGCATGATACCAGAAACAATTCGGCGCACTTCGCCCGGATTACCGCATGCACCATGGTCGCGCACGGGCTGAAGGTGTTCCTGTTTGACGGTTGCCGATCAACTCCCGAGTTATCGTACGCGGTGCGTAAGCTGGGCTGCAATGTCGGCGTGGTAATTTCCGCATCTCATAATCCTCCTGTCGACAACGGTTTCAAAGCCTATTGGAACAATGGAGCGCAGGTGATTCCTCCACACGACAAAGGCATAGTCCGGGAGGTTGAAAAAGCAGACGTGATTCCGACCGTCAATTTTGCTGCTGCCGTCGCAGACGGACGGATTCAGATCGTGGGCTCTGACATTGACCAGGAATACATCGCGGAAGTGGTGAAGCTGTCCGAATCCAGGGAGCGATCCATCAGCGCCGTGTATACACCATTGCATGGTGTTGGTGAATCCAATGTCTATGCCGCCATAAAATCCGCCGGGTTTCAGCAC
>JAGQQS010001112.1 GCA_020426105.1 Planctomycetaceae bacterium | reverse complement strand
AAGATGTGTATTCATGTGGGTTCAAATGAAGAAGAGAACCTGAACCCAGATTGATGCCTCGTGGTGATTCATCTTGTGCCTGCGGCACCCGGCCAACCGGCTGGGCCACCCCGCGAACATCTCACAGATTCACACGTTTAGCCGGGCCTGATCAGCGTGCTTGAAGTCGAACACTTGAACATGCGTCCAGTACTAAGTTCTTAGTCGCACACCCGAAATTCCACACACGCTTCGCGGAATTTCACGACGCAGCACTTCAGAAGTATTCGATTCACCAACTTGACAGCACAGTTCCCTTAGGTATTTTTGTGACGACCGACTGAGCGTCGGACTCCAGTCCAACTCTGCACTGCATCCGCTTGACGAGAGCCCGGTATGATTCAATTCAACTACCTGATAACTCTGAAAACTAAGACGGCAGAATTCGAGGCGATCCATCATTTGCACGAAAGAGTCTCAGGCTTCCTTCCTCTACTTGAGATTACGCCTGTGCCATTGAAATGGACTGACGGAGAAACTGACCCCGAAAAAGCCAAAACACCTCGGGAGCACTGTGAGTGGATCATCGAGCAGGCCATCTGGGCACAAGGAGATCGTCCTTTCTTCCTTGACGGCTTCTACGTCGAAAATGTAGAGAGAATCGGTGATGAGGAGCCCATAGAGTTTACGCTGTCACGTCTTTACGAACGCGGCGCGAGGCCGATCCCCGTACTTGGAATCGATCGGCCAGAAGACTACATCGAGGCCTGTCATCGTTGCGGCCGGGGAACGTATGCCATCCGCCTTGTGACAAATGATTTGGGCAATCCCGAAGAGCTTTCGGAAACACTCCGCTCGCTGTTGGTAGCTGTTGATGTCAAACCACACGACTGCCACCTGATCGTTGATTTGGGCGACATCGTTCCTTCTTCAGTAGCAATCATTCAGACGTACCTACCCAGTCAATTCCGTGATCTTCCACAGCGTGATGACTGGCGAACGGTCACATTCAGCGCTACATCTTTCCCACCTTCAGTATCAGATATCGAGCCGTACACACTGGAACCAATTGCACGCCAGGAATGGGAGCTCTGGCGAAGGATTCGCGAAGGCGACAACGTCGGAAGATGCCCTATTTTTGGAGACTACGGAATCGCCTCCAGTGAATTGAGCATCCTCGATCCACGTCAAATCACTATCGCTCCGAAGGTTAAGTACACGGATAAGATGCAATGGATGGTTTGTCGAGGACAGGCTGAACCTCGCAAGAAAACGACCGGATCAAAGACTGTTGTTCCCCCACGACGTGAACAGTTTGCGCGGCTTGCGAAGCTCATCACCGAGGAACAAGATCTATTCTCCGGTGATTACTTCAGCTGGGGCGACGAGCAGATCGCCAAGGCTGCCGACGGCGACGGGTCTGCGTCACTGCAGCATTGGGTGACGATTGGAATTGTGCATCACGTTGCTTACGTCGTGCAGCAGCTCTCCAGTCTCCGCGAGACTTAACAGCCGTTCGCACGGCCTCGACTAGTTGATCTACCGGAAGACTGTCACACAACCGCTGAATAAGACATGCAATTGGTTTTGACCTGACCCCTTTGTCGAGATTCAAATCCTCAAGCAAGGACATCAACTCCCGCCGCCACAATAACATCGCCACTGAGACCGGATCTATGCTTGGATTAGTTTCGCTGGGCCTGAGCGGCGATAGACCGAAATCTGCAACTTCGATGAGTCCCCACCACTTGGGGATCATGTTCTCCGCCGCCACGAGATGATTCGACGCGGCAACCAATGTTGCATGCTGAAACACTCGGTTGTACGCCCAGATCTGAGACTCAAGTCTGTTGAGGTTGTCGTGAGCGCTTTTGATCTCATACACCGCCATGCGACCATTGAAGACGGCAATGTCAGCTCGTGCTTCTCCGCCACAGACCTCAACTTCGTCCAGAATCAGCGTTGTTGAATCGTGGTGAGTCTGAAGATATTGCTTCAAGACTGGGCGGATGTCCAAATCACGCATGTCTCTTCTCCGGTCGAGACCCGTTGCTGAATTACATGTTGTAGCGTACACACTACATCGGCGTGATAGTACTGCTGACGGTGTCAATTTTGAGACACATTGTTAGGAGCGCCAGAAAACAGCGACCAAGCGACCATAATCTTGAGGGCCGAAATGGTCTATCGCAGGTTCATGCAGCACAGGCGTCTGTCGGTCGTCTGATTGACGGCTCGCCAAAAGGCAAGCGGGAGCCCGCCCTGCATTAACTGCCGTCTTTGATGCGGCCGAGACCGTGATTGCCATCGTCCATTGGCATCCTGCGGCATAATCTCTTACCGTGGCCCTGAAATTCTTCGGTGATAGGAGAGACGGCCTTATGGCGGAGATCCCAACATGTTCGGACTGCGGCGGGCGATTGGTGCTGTCGGAAGACAGGCTGAGCGAACGATGTTTCCGCTGTCGAAGGCAACGGAACCGACGCGGTCCAAGGCAGATCGGCTCGACGCATCGCAAAGTCCGTCAGCAGGACGATACGCCGCAGAAGCCGGACACGCCCGAAGAGCCACCACCGTGGAAACGCAAAGTCGGACGGCAGCCCTGATGCAGAGTGTCAGGAGCCAACCACTTCCTTCACGCCCAGCAGTCGTTTGGCCCACGCCATGGCTGAGCGAAAGTCTTCGTTCTTTTCCAGCGGCTTGGTGTGACGGTTGCGCCAGTAGGCTCGCATGAAGTTCTGCGGGTGTTTGGGCTTTCGCGTCGACTCGGGGCTCATCCGCTGAGCCGTCATGCGGAACAGGGCCAGCAGGGGAACAGCGTCTGAACGAGCTGCAAAGCCGGCCGCGATGCAGTCCCGAAAGTATTCGCAGAACACTTCGCGGCGGGCGGCATCACTGAGCGTCTTGCCTCCGGGACTGAAGCCCCCGATGGCTCGAATGTGCTCCGGCGGGATCTCATCGAACCGCCTTCGAGCCCCCTCCTCCTGAAAATCAAATTCAAAATCTCCTCCTTCCTGAATCGTGGTCATGACAGGAACACGAGGGGAGGAAGTGATTTGAATGGGGGCAGGATCAGGACAGGAACAGGACAAGACAGGATCATGAGAAGCGGACACGGGACCGGACAGACCACCGGACAACCCACCGGACACGGGACCGGACAGGCCGCCGGACAGCGGTTGATTTTCGGTCTCATCGTCGAAAGGATCGTCCGCCAGGAGTGCCGCGACGGCTCGGCCGCGTGTCGTCTTCATATCGACTTCCGGCAGATCGATCAGAGCCACAACGCTGAGCACGTACATCAGCTTCTGCACGTTTCGGCCGTCTTCTTCGTCCACAAATGTCCTGCGTTTGAGAATTCGCAGCGATTCGAGCTCTTCAATCGTTCGGCGGACGGCTTTGGTTCTGGAATCCTTCTTCAGGCCGGGCGAGATCCCGATCAGATCGGCGATCACGTCCTGTTCCGCGATCAGCCAGAACTGAGTGCCCCGCACAATACCGCCTTCGCAGCCTTTGTCCGGCGTGCCGTTGGCCGCTCGAAACATGACCTGCAGGAACCGGCGGGCATTGGTGGACAGCGGCCGCAGATAGAGTTCCTGGTCGAATTCATCCCGCCGCTGAAACGGCAGCTCGGTCTGTGTCATTGTCAACAGATTCCTTTCCGCAGAATGCGTCCACATCCCAGCCGTTGAACTTTTCGAACTGCAGCAGACACTTCCAGCACAGGCCGGCCAGACGTGTTCGATACTGGCGGTGCTTGTCCACGTGCAGCTTGCGGCGACAACGTCGGCACCGATGATGCCTGAGCCCCGCGTCGAAGAGTTCCCGCTGAAATGCCGGCATTCCGTCAGCCTTCATCGTCTCAGGTGTCGTTGCTGGTCGGGTCGTTGCTGCTCTGCAGGTGCCGTTCAATCGCTTCACCAACGGCCTTCATGTACAGGAAACCAATGGTCTCACACAGGTGAGAAAACGAGGCGGCGGTCGGACGAATCTGCCGAGGCATCTCGAAACGCCGCTGCACCTTTGCCGCTTCCTTCGCCGGCAGCCGCTTGAGCATCGATGAAGCGACGGCCGCCATGTCAATGACCTTGCGCGGAAGACTCAGGTGAATCGGTTCACGCTCACCGCTCATGATGCTGTCTCCTGATTCAAAGCCTCGAACCTGAGACGTTCAATCGTCGCCAGCCGCTGAATCATTTTCGCCCACTCGCGAAACGAATACGCACGAAGCGAGACGAGGCACGGTTCCTGCTGCACCTCTCGCTTCGAGCGGCCAACGCCGATCGCGACGTTCGGGAAACCTCGCTGCACCATGACGTAATATCGCCGCGGGCACAGTGTCTGGTAGAACGCCAGCCGAAAAGCGCTTGCAAATCCCTCCGCCACTTCGCGGCCGTTGCCGCGGCGAACATAGGGCAGGTATTTGTTTCTGACGCTCATGATGCCACCTGCAAATCAGCGAACACGTAGTGAGCCGGCTTGCCGTTCATCACGTCAAGCAGTGCCTCCGCGGTGATCAGGGTACCGGTTAACTGGGCGTAGGCGACAAGACCGACGAGGCGGTCTTCCATTGACCAAAAGTCCCAAAGCTGTTCTTGTATCAGCTCAATTTGTTCATCGCGTTCGAATAACATCGCCTTCAGCTCTGTCACCCGGTCGCGAAGTCTTTGATCATTACTCATGATGCCGAATCCTGATTCAAAGCCTCGAACCTGACACGTTCGATCGTCGCCAGCCGCATGGTCACCTTTTTTCGCAGCGCCTGCAGAGCCCGAAAGTCGCGGCTTTCTTTGGTGCGGTCGTGATCTCGCCAGAAGCGCATCATTCGACCAACGTCAGCCCACAGCAGACGCAACATCGCCAGCTCACAGGACCGATCACAAACAGGCTCGACGACCGGCAGCTCGGCCGCCGTGTCATCCGTCTGCAGTTCCCGCTGTCGTCGAGCCTTTACTTCAGCTTCCGTCTGTTCACTCACAATCACACTCCTCAACAGGTTTCCGGCAGCGGCCACAGCGAGACACTCGCCACCGGCCGCGCAGAATCATTTCATTGGCCGCCGCACAGGCACTGGCGGCCGTGTCCGTTTCGCCGGACGGCAGCTCAACGCTCAGGCTGGTTTTCATGTCACCCAGAGGTCGAGTCGTCTGAATCGTGTCTCCACGTGCTGCAAATCGAATCATGCGTCCACCAGCTCCTTCAAAAGTGAGGCCGTCGATCCGGGGACCAATACACCTGAGACGGCCGTCAATTCTGTGTCACTTTCCGCCGCGCCAAAATCGCTACCAGAAACTTCCGCTCGGTGAACCGATATGGCTCGGGGAGCATCGATCGACAGTCGAACCTTACCGCCGAGTACTCGCACCACCGTGATCGTGATCAGGCCGTCGGCGATGACAATTTGTTCGTTCGTCTTCCGTGTCAGGACCAGCATCAGAGACTCCTTTCGAGAGCGGTCGGAAGAACCCGGCCACTGTCAGGTTAACAGGACGGGGCGTCGTATCCCCGAAAACAATGTCAGCCACGGCTGTCGCGGGACGTCCCGCGACCAGCGGCTGATGATTCCAAATGCCCCGGCCTCGGACAGACGCTGCAAAGTCGGGCCGGGGCGGCCGGTCACGCACCGGCTGAAGATGAGGGAACAATCGCCGCCGGGAATGTGGCTTCAGCGGCCGTAGTTTGCCTGACCTGTCCGCCGCAGAGTCGAGCCGGAACATTTGGAGCAAAGTGCGGCAGACCGACAGAGCGGCCGACCGGCGAAGGCCGATACTTCGGCTGAGACAGGACCACTCTGCGGTCACACTCCCAACAAACTGCCGAGCGGCAACGATCACCCGCCGCTCGGCGGTTCTGTTTTTGTGTGCGGTCATCGCTTCACCTTCCGACCAAAGCGCCGCACCCGCATCTCCGCGTGATACCGAGCCGACAACAGTGACCGCCGCAGAGACTTCAGCCGCTCACTGCTCGGGCTGATCTGCAGGTCAGATTCCACGTCAGCCAGAGCCAGCCGGATTTCAGCCAGCCGCTCCCGAGCGACGCTCAAAGACGATCGCAAATTCATCGCGACGCCCTCCGGGTTTGGGAAACCGAATCGACTTTGGCTTTACCAGCGACGCACGCAAAACAAATCGCTTTTACCAGCGGGCCGGGCTTCAGCGATACAGCTGCAGGTGGGACTCGATTTCTTCGCTGACCTTCTGAGCCGCTTCGGGCAGCTGCCGATAGATATCGGCTCCGGAATAGTGAGCCTGAGTGATTGCACTGGCCTGTTCGATCATGGCCTTGTCGTCG
>JAGQQS010001111.1 GCA_020426105.1 Planctomycetaceae bacterium | reverse complement strand
CGATTTTCGTCGTCACAAAATTCATTGACGGCTACACGCTGGAAGAACGCATCAAGTCGAATCGGCCGACAGAACGCGAAGCGGTCCAGCTGGCAGCGACAGTGGCCCGCGCTCTGGCCCACGCGCATGCCCGCCGCCTGATTCATCGTGATATCAAACCGGCCAACATCCTGATTGAAGAAAAAACGGGAGCGGCTTACGTCGCGGACTTTGGCCTGGCGGTCCGGGAAGAAGACAGCCTGAAGGAAAATGCGATCGCCGGCACCCCGTCATATATGAGTCCGGAACAGGCGCGGGGGGAAGGTCATCGACTGGACGGCCGCAGTGACATTTTCTCGCTGGGAGCCGTCCTGTACGAATTACTCACGCACAAGAAGCCATTTCGCGGCAACTCGATTCTGGAAACACTGAACCAGGTGATCAGTCTTGAGCCGAAGTCCTTGCGAGAACGACGGAACACGATTCCGGCGGAACTGGAACGCATCTGTCTGAAGGCGCTTTCCAAGCGTGCGTCGGATCGGTACGCCACGGCAGTTGAATTTGCAGAAGACCTTGAAGAATGGCTGAAGCCGGCGCACGTAACTGATTCGAAGGCCGTCGTTCAGGTCGTCCCGAAAGGACTGCGCTCGTTCGATGCGGATGACGCTGATTACTTTCTGGACCTGTTGCCGGGCGCTCGAAACCGCGAAGGACTGCCGGAAAGCATTGCGTTCTGGAAATCACGAATTGAGCAGACAGATTCGGAGCAGACATTCAGTGTGGGATTGATCTACGGTCCCAGCGGCTGCGGAAAATCGTCGCTCGTAAAAGCCGGCCTGCTGCCGCATATCAGTGCCGCCGTGGCTGTGATTTATGTGGAAGCCACACCGCAGGATACCGAAACCCGAATTCTGCGGAGCCTGCGAAAGCGTATTCCTGAACTCGCCGACAACCTGAGTGAAAGCCTGGCGGAGACCCTGGCAGAATTGCGCCGCAGCAAAGGTCAAAAAATTGTGGTCATCGTGGATCAGTTTGAACAGTGGCTGCATGCCCATCGCTCAGATGCAGAGGCCGATCTCGTAAAGGCCATGCGCCAATGCGACGGTGGACGACTCCAGACAATCGTGATGGTACGTGACGATTTTGCCATGGCAGCCGCCCGTTTCATGAATCTGCTCGAAGTCCCCATCGTCCAGGGGGTTAACTTTGCGACGTTTGATCTGTTTGATATCGATCATGCGACAAAAGTCCTCACGAAATTTGGTCAGGCATTCGGCCGATTGCCGGTAAACACGGGAAATCTGTCACCTGACGAACGTCAATTTGTGCGCGACGTGGTTCACGGGCTGGCTCAGGATGGCAAAGTCGTCTCCGTGCGACTCTCACTGTTCGCGGAAATGGTCAAAGGAAAATCATGGACACCTTCCACCCTGAAACAGGTTGGTGGCACGGATGGCGTGGGCGTCAATTTTCTCGAAGAAACCTTTAGTTCCCCCCAGACAAATCCTCACTATCGATTGCACGCGACCGCAGCGCGTGCTGTGCTGCGCGCACTGTTGCCTGAACTCAGTACCGATATTAAAGGTCACATGCGTTCGAATACCGAATTGCTGGAAGTCTCAGGCTATCAGAATCGACCGGCAGAATTTATGGACGTGCTGCGGATCCTGGACGGTGAACTGCGGCTGATCACGCCGACAGATCCTGAAGGCCATCAGTCTCAGTCACAGGATGATTCCGCGGCGCAATTCTATCAGCTGACACATGACTACCTGGTGCCGTCATTGCGCGAGTGGCTGACTCGAAAGCAGATTGAGTCGCGAACGGGGCGTGCCGAGCTGAAACTGGCCGAGCGATCTGTCATGTGGAATCTGAAACCGGAAAATCGACACTTGCCGTCCTTAAGCGAATGGCTTCGGATTCGGAGCCTGGTAAATGCCCGCGACTGGACTCTGCCGCAGCGGACGATGATGCACAGGGCTGGCTGGTTTCACGGAATGCGTGCTCTGACCGCGATCGTGCTGTTGGGGGCTGTTCTTGGAGTCGGGCTCAGAATTCAACGGCAGGCCGAAGAGCGACGCATTCAGGCGGAAGCGACGAGACTTGTCGAAGGACTGCTGACCGCGGAAACCGAGCATGTGAAAGGCACGATCGAGAACCTGAAAGACTTCAAACGCTGGGCGGATCCTCTGCTCAATGATGCCCTGCAATTCAGCGGCGAAGCCTCAAATGCCAGACTGCACGCGTGTCTCGCACTGATCGCGGATCAACGGGAATGTGATCCGCGAATGCTGGAATTCCTGCATGAAAGGATCCTCACGATCTCGCTGGAACAGATGCCACCGGTTCTCGAACTGCTGCAGCCGCACAAGGCAGAATTGTCACGTGTGTGTCTGACGACAGCGACCGACGAACAGCAGTCCGCACAACGTCGGCTGCACGCTGCGTGCGCTCTGGCGAGCTTTGCTCCGGGCCATGAGATATGGAAAGACATGACCTTCACGAAATTTCTGACCCGGGAACTCGTGACCAGCAATCCGGTTTTCGTGGCCAGATATCAGGAACTTTTGCGCGGCGTCGGCTCACATCTCATCGATCCGCTGACGGAACTCTTCAAGAGTCGGGCTTACGGAGAACTTTCCAGGACGCTGGCAACGTCGCTGCTGGCAGACTATGCCGCAAATGCACCGGACCGTCTGGCAGATCTGATTGTCGCCGCAGACACCGTGTCGGATCGAACGCTCTTTCCGGTACTCAGGCAGCATCAGCAGGCTGTCGTTAATAAACTGGAATTCATCCTTGATCGTCAGGTTGTTCCCGACTGGCAGGATCCGGTTCCAGATCCTTCATGGAAGGTCGTGCCACCTGCCGTTCAGGCAAAAATCGAGATGGCGCATGGAGCAATCAACGACCACTTTGCCTTTTGTCTGGACATGCCATTACCACAGTTTCTGGACACCGCTGAGGCACTCCGTCTCAGCGG
>JAGQQS010001110.1 GCA_020426105.1 Planctomycetaceae bacterium | reverse complement strand
CGCAATGCTGTCGCCAGCAACTGATGGAGCAGGTCGAACGGATCAGGCGTCTGCACAAGCGCGAACTCGAATCGGGGTTTGGCAAGGTCTACCTGCCGTATGCGCTGGAGCGCATGTGTCCGAAAGATCAGTTGCGTGGCTGTACGTCTCGGCGCTGCCAGCGTCTTTCGACCATAGACGAATCGTTCAGAATGCCAGGAAATCAATCGCGAAGGCATTCCCGTCTCGCCCGTATTTTCTGAGCATTTTCGCGATTCCCGGGAGTCCGTTCTGGTGTTGTCTGGCGTTCTCAGTCAGTCGGTGAGTGTGGCTCGGACAAATCGAGGATAGTAGACCCTTGCGTCCGAAGTCACGTGCGGCAGCATGTCAAAAGAATTCGTGGCATAGGTGATCAGTAATTCGTTCTGTGTGCCCGGAATGAGTCGGGCTTTCCCCGCGTAACAAAAGATCCGAGAATCCCAGTTCACCTCGGGACATTCGTAAATTGCAACGGCTTCAGACCATGGTCCAATCGGTGTTGAGGCCGTTCGCATCATGATTGTGGGATTTAAAGGGGGCGAGTAAACATAGATGAATTTCCGACGATCCGGCAGATACGTCACCGATCCTTCCGTCCCGATCTGATCGGTAAGTGAACTCGCCGACTTAGAATCATTTTGCCATTCGCCGTTCCTGTAAAACGTCCAGCGATCAAAATCTGTTATCTGGTCCCGCGGCACTCTTGCGACAACCAATGATCGAACGCCTCCGCGCTGATGCTGCGCTGATCCGTAGACATATATATGGTCATCGACGTTCAGCACTTCAATTCCCCAGATGACCTCGTAACTGTCAGTAAATGCACCAAACGGAAAATCGAATTGTCGAGCTGTCCATTTTGCTGGTTCATCGAGCGGATTGTCGACGACGATCAGCGACTGATCCAGAAGCTTCCAGTCGAATGCCGTAATCGTGCCTGGCGACGTGAGTCGGGTGGCGAAGATATACAGCTTTCCCTGCTCAACAATGGCATCCCATAACCAAAAATAGCCGGGCTTATCTTCAGGAGCGATGAACGAAGTGGGTTTACCTTGCGCGTCTTCGTTCACAAACAGCTGAACTGTGAGTTCAGAGCCCCACCCGCTCTGCTTCGCGAATGAGTTGTTGACCATGGTCAGGTTGCGACGCTTGCCATCTCGAATCTGTCCGACAAGTGTGTCGCCGAAAATCCAGAGTACAGAACGATCGGGCAGAGGCACGGAGTAGATCGCATCCGCGCCGATCCACCCATCGGTCCTGTCGAAGTTCCTATTCATGACGTCATCGGGCACTGAACGATTCACGCGCAATGGCACGGGGGCAACATCCGCCGCATCCAAACCCGGCAGCAGGAGGGCCGCGACGAACGCGAGTCCCGGAAACAAGCTGAACAAATGCCCGTTGTGTGCGTTGGCCACTGATGGACGCCTTGAGAAAAAGTATCAGAACGGCGCGGGCGATGCCGATCCCGTGGACGTGAAGGGAGCCGTACCGCATTCTTAAATTGCCGGGTCAATCAGGTTTCCGGACGAGGAGCAGGCATCCAGACGCCCATCAAACCCGCTCGCTCGCGGGGTA
>JAGQQS010001109.1 GCA_020426105.1 Planctomycetaceae bacterium | reverse complement strand
ATAATATCCGCAGCGATGTGGCGTGCCAGAGTCTCAGCTTCTGCCAGCTCTGTATCGGTCCAGTCCGCAATCGCTTCACCGATTTTTGACAGGTCTCCCGGCAGCTGGATGTAACCAAGCTCCACGTTTGTCGTAATGCCTTCGGACCGGACCAGAAGTCGATACAGCGGCAGTTGCAGATCGATCCATTCGTCTTTACTGCGATGCGTGGATTTCGGCGGGAGCGCAGTTTCACTGGTCTTGTAGTCAAGGACGCGGTACTGACCGGTCTGTACATGTTTGTCAATCCTGTCGACGCGACCGACCAGTTTCACCTTTCGATCATGAATATCACGGAAGTCCTCGCATTCATACTTCTTTTCTGTCTGATAAATCCTCCAGCCATCGCGACAGTTCGCAGCCTGCCACTTAGCAAAGGCAGTGAGCCTTGATTCGATCATCTTCAACTGGACACTGACGGTTGCCGAACGGATGCGTCCAAAGTGTCCCAGTGCCGCTTTATGAAGAGCTTCCAACAAAAAATGTTGAATCACTTCATCGTCAAACGCATCGCGTACTGCTGATTGTCCGAATTGATTGAGAACTTCGTGCATCAGACTGCCGAAGGCACGCGCGTCGAGTTCACGAACGTCATCTTCGACCATCTGCAGGCGCAGTTCACGACTCAGAAAATACCGATAAGGACAACTCAGATAGTCACGAAAGCTGGTGACCGGAATCTCAACGGGTGCGGAAGGCACTGACAAAGGTGGCGGTACCGAAAAACCACTGTGACGCGGCGGCATGATCTCCGAATCTGTTGCTGACGGTTCGGCCGGCACACGGTTGCTTTCGCTGACAAAATCGGGATCGTAGAATCGGCGAACGCGTTCGGTGAGCGACTTCGGATCTGCGGCAAACCACAGGCGACTGGGGGCGAGTGGATTGCCTTTCACATCCGTCCTCCCGGCAATCAGCACGACGCGACGGCGGCTGTGCATAACGGCGGTCAACGCATAAGCGTCGCGGGCATAACGGCGCCGGTTGTCTGTCAGTTCCAGCCGTGTGCGCAGGCTGTTCGGCATAAAGGCATCGGCATTGATGGATTCCGGAATTCTGCCCTCATTGAATCCTGTCAGTACGAGGACCGGACTGTCATCCAGCGGTAACTCCAGCCAGCCCAGCAGTTCAATCGCCTGATCATTGGCCTCCGGGGGAATCGAAGCGTCACCGATCTGACGCAGCAACAACTGCAGAGCCTGGCTGGCCGTGCATTCAGGCAATACACTGGACGGAATGCGACGGAGTTGTTCGTTGAGTTCCTGCAGGCGGGTCACGCAGGCCACAATGCCGCGATCTGCTTCTGAATCTGCGTGCAAGTCCCGATCGCGATAGATTGTTGCCAGAATTCGCACAGCTCCGTCGGCCCATTCGGACAATAGTCTTTTCTTCTCCAGTTGACGCGTGAGTGATGCCTCAGCAGCCTCTTCAAGATCTTCAAACGTTCGCTGCCGGGATATCTTTTTTCCTTTCCCGGCGGGGGCTGCTCGTCCAACAGCGGATCGCGCAGTTTCCGCTTCCGACGCACTTGGTATCAGGCAACGCAGCAAAAACTCCACGGCTCGGCAGACTTCCGCCACGATCGTGCGTCGAGGTGCCGTACCGAGCAGAACACCAGGGGTAAGCTGCAAGTGTTCTGCACGGTATTGATCCAGTTCATTCAGCCAGCCCTGCAGACGTGTGAAGGCCTCGTCATCATTGAGGTTCTGGTTGAGATGTTCGCCGATCCATTCGTAGACATCCGGATGGCGGACGAAATCTGCGAGTGTCGCGAAATCCGGGGGCATATCGTCGCGTGCTGACGCCACGTGCAGCGCCATGGCGGACAGCAGTTGAAACGGCCGCGATTCGCGAAGCTGCATACCGATCGGCCATTGTCCGGCAATGCCGGCATCGGCCATCGCCTGAATGAGTGTCGGCACCATCGAATCGTCGGCCACGCCAATCGTGATATCGTCGGCCCGAAAGTGTCCATCAAAGCTGTCCAGTTCCAACATGGCCAGCTGTGCCTGTTGCAGTGGTGCATCGGTGATGCGGGTATTCTCGAGAGGGATATCAAGCCGCCGTGTTTCCCACGCTTCGGGTCGCACGCAGCCATAGTTATCAAACGCGTCCGCTTCTGACTCCGGCGCATGGATGATCGCGGTCACGCGGTCGGCCACCTGATCAAGCATCTGCCGAATGATGCGGTTCATATCCACGGTGCCGATGAGTACAATATCTTTGTCGATCCGACATTCATTCATCTCAACGGCGACGAGGCGTGCGGCCTGCCGGTCCCACAGATTCAGCTCATCCATTTGCATGAGGTATTCCGACTGAATGCGGCGAAGCGCTTTCCAGCGTTCCGCTTCCTCAGAATGACCCAGCTCGACCAGTTTCAAATGGACTTCATCAAATTCCATTCCCTCCGCAGCAAGTTCATTGTGCTGCGACCGCAGCGATTCGCACAGGGCCAGCCACGATGAAACAGAGCTTTCATCCGGTCGATTGGGCAAGGCAGCACGAATTTCCTGCGGCCGTACGGCATACAGTGCTTTGCGCCAGACGAGCAGTTGCGTCAGGTCATCGGCCAGTTTCTGCTGCTGCGGATAAAGCAATTCCGGAAACTGCTGGAAGGTGACCATCCGCGGCGGCACCAGCGCGGGCCATTTCGAGCCCCCGCGCTGCACCAGTAGTTCCAGCATCCGCCGAGCAGCTCGCCGCCCGGGAAATACGAGGATCACTTTCGACAGATCCAGCTGATCGCCGAAGGCATACCGCCCGATCAGATAATCCGCGGCGGCCGTGAGGGCTGGCTTATTCCAGTCGAGAAAGTGTCGCTTGATTTCCACGACTATCTGTTGGTTTTGGCGGTCTGCAGACTTCGGAGTAATTCCAGATAGTCGATGCTGATGTTGACCAATTCTTTGTTATAGAAGTCTTCCGGGAAGATGTCCTTTTTATCGCCACCGTTTGCCTGTTTCACGGCTTCTTCTTCTTCTTTCTTTTCCTGCTTCAATTCCTCTTCTTCAGCACGCAGCACGCTTTCGTTGAGCGAAATTGTTTTGTCATTTTTGCGTTCGAGGTACTTTTCAATTAGCCGGTTGACCTGATTGAAATCCTTATCCAGTGCCAGCCGCGTGTTACTGTCTTTCTGCAGCGTGGACACAATGGCATCCGTCACCTGAGCTGAAAATGGTGAGTAGCTCGCCCGGGTGATTCGATCGAATTCCAGAGCGTTATCCAGAGAGTCTTCACCGATCTCCCGCACATTCAGCAGCGATGGCAGCACGATATCAGACGTGACACCTTTAGTCTGAGTACTGTCTCCGTTGACTCGGTAGAACTTGCTGATGGTCAGCTTCAAAGCTCCGCGATCAGGTCCCAGCAGAGACAGTCGCCCCTGAACGCTCATCACATTTTGCACGGTGCCTTTGCCGTGAGTGGTGGTGTCACCGATGACGATGCCGCGTCGATAGTCCTTGATGGCTCCGGCAAAGATTTCAGATGCCGATGCGGACAGCCGGTTGCAGACAACGACCATCGGTTTTCTCCAGTACATATCCGGATCTTCGTCAATGTACGGAGTGACGGCGTTGTCGGGTTCGCGAACTTGAACGACCGGGCCTTTGGGAATGAACAGTCCGGAAACTTCAATGGCTTCGCTGAGAGCCCCGCCACCATTCCATCTCAGGTCAACGATCAGAGCATCGACGTCCTGCTGTCGGAACTGCTCAAGAACCTTTTTCACGTCCCGGCTGGTACTTTTGAAGTCACCGCCGCGTGAAGCTTCATTGAAGTCACGGTAAAAGGATGGAATGTTCAGGATGCCGATGCGAGCCGGTCGCCCGTTGATCCACTCGGACGAGTTGATGATTTTGCCTTTAACTTCCTGTTCCGTGAGCTTCACGGTCTGTCGATTCATCACATAGTTTTCGATGCCGCCTTCTTCCTTTTTGACCTGCAGCATCACCTGCGTGCCTTTGGGGCCG